>JANYDR010000262.1 GCA_025363495.1 Cyclobacteriaceae bacterium
CTGTAAACAAACCTATCAAGCTCCGTATTGATTTTTATGAGATCTTCATTGCGGTCCATCAATGCCTGTTGGGTGGCTTTTCGTTCCGTGATATCACTTTCAATGGCCACGAACTGGACTAATTTTCCGGATGTGTCGTGAATGGGCTGTACTTCAATGGATACCCAATACGGTTTACCTTCTTTTGTGTAATTAATTATCTCGACATCTTTAAACCCCAGGCCGGCCCGGAACTTTTCGCGAATAAAGTCGGCCGTATGCTTATCTGTTTTCGGACCTTGAAGAAAGCTGCCGGGCTTTTTGCCAATGACTTCTTCAAGGGTGTATCCGGTACTCCGGGTAAACGCGGGGTTGACCCATTGAATCCGTCCTTCATGATTCGCAAGCAGTACTATATTCGTTGTGGCATTTGAAACTGCGGCCAATTGCCGGTTGGAGTCTTCAACGCTTTTTCTTTCACTGACATCACGAACGATCGCCTGAATCTGCATTTCATTATCAAGATCAATACGATTGAGTGAAACTTCTGCGTCGAATGGTGTTCCGTTATAGCGAAGATGGCACCATTCAAAAAATCTGGCCTTTCCATTCAATACTTCCCCTATGTTCTTTAAAATAGTTTCTTCAGAAAGATTTCCATCAGGTTGTCGTAATGGAGAAAAACGTGCGAGACTCTGACCTATAATTTGTTCACGGGTGCATCCAAAAATTCTTAGTGTAGCCTCGTTGCAGTCAATGAATCTTCCATTGTTGAGAATAAATATTGCGTCGTGCGCGGAGTTAAAGAGTGTACGCAGGCGGAATTCACTTTTTTGTATTATCTCAGCAGCTCTTTTGCTTTCGGTGATATCACAAGAGACGCCAATAATGTTTTTTACTTTTCCATTGCAATCCAGCACAGGGGAAAAACTGGTAGCATAAGTAATTCCATCAACCGTTGCTTCTGTAGTAATTGCCTCTCCTGTAAGTGCCCTCTTTATAGTTTCCAGCAGGGCGACATCTTCCTGAAAAAGATCGAACACTGATAAGCCTGATGATGGTCCTGGTTTGAATCCAAAACAAGCGAGATCAAAACCTTTTGAATAGGTCAATATTCCATCTTCATCGATTAAAAATGTCTCGACGAATAAAGGAGTCACATTATCGGTTAGAGAGAGACTGTGTCCAGAAGCCGAGGTCTCGGAAACACTTCTATGTCGTTCTATTTCCATCTAATTAAAGAGCTGGTGACAAAAATTAAAAATGGGATATCAAAATGCCAGGCCGAACGACCGACTGTTAAAGTTAGTGGATTTAAAATTGGAATCCATACAGTGTTTATGTGACCTGAAGTGGATAATTAATCAGAATAAGGATTAAATGCCATTCCCGTACCTTTGAGACTGAAATTTGTTATGCCAAAGCTTTTTGTAAGTGCCTTATTACTACTTACTTTCAATCTAGTCATTGCCCAGTCTGATTCATCACGTGTCCAGAGTATCGGGATGAGCTATTTCGCTGAGGGTGGAGCATATCCAGGTTTTACCCTCAATTATGAAAGGAGGCTATTGGCCAATAATAAGTTTCAATTGTTGCTGGCCGGAAAGGCGGGTGCCTATTTTCACTTTCAAAACCACACGGGCGTATTTTTTATGGTCCAGTCCGGGCAACGGTTTCGGATCCACAAGCAATTATATTTTGAACATTTTCTGGGCATTGGATATCTGCATTCATTTCTTAGTGGAGGAGATGCTTACTTCGTAAATACTTCAGGTCAGGCTCAAAAGGCAAACAACTTTGGTAATCCGCACTTCATGCCTTCCATTAGTTTTGGACTGAGTTATGATCATCTGGGAAAGCATCCGGTTATGGTTTTCGCGCGACCGATGTTATTCTGGCAGATTCCTTTTAACCAGGCGTCGTTGTTGCAGTATGGGATTGAATTGGGGGCCATGTTTAAATTGAAAATGAAGTGAGAAGTTCGATTTATATCACTTGTTTGTTTTTGCTTTTATCCTGTAAAGAGAGCTCCACGTTTGAGGGTGATTTTTTTTATCTGGTAAATAAAGAAGCAGAGATGCCGGTGTTGGTGAGGGGTAATAAGAACTCGGGTGTATTTATTCTCTTCATTCATGGTGGACCCGGTGGGACAGCCTTACAAAAAGTTGGGTTGCCTGTATTTAATGATTTGGAAAACTCTTATGCTACGGTCTTCTGGGATCAGCGTAGCTCGGGGTCATCACAGGGAAATAGTCCGTTGAGCTTATTGACACTTGATCAGTTTATTGAAGACCTTGACATGCTGGTGGATTTAATCAAGTCCAAATACAAAAATCCGGAGATATTTTTTTTGGGTCACAGTTGGGGAGGATGCCTTGGCACCGCTTATCTCACAGACGCGTCACGTCAGAAAAAGATAAAAGGCTGGATCGAAGCTGACGGTGCTCATAACAATCCAAAAGCAGATAGCTTGTCATTGGATTGGGTAACTTCTTATGCGCGCAATCAAATTGCTCAAAAAACAGATGTTGATTTCTGGAACTATGCGTTAAGCTGGTACAGGAAAAATCCAAACTTTACATCTGACCAGCTTGAGCATTATGCCTTTATTGAAAAGGCAAACGGCTATGTTCACGATCCCACTATAAAACGTATGCCGGCAAGCTTTCCAGGATATTCATTCGATTATATTTTTCGTTCTCCCGCCGATTTAACAATGACATTAACCAATTACAACACGGTGATAAAACATTTTATTGTTTCGGATATTGATCTGACAGTTAAAATGAAAAATATAACCCTGCCTTCCCTGATCCTCTGGGGACAAAATGATGGAATCATCCCCTTTCCTATGGCAGCGCAGGCATTGAACGCACTCGGAACCATCAGCTCTCAAAAAAGTGTTACCCCTTTGCCAAACTCAGGGCACGATGGATTTTATGAAGAACCGGTTTTGTTTGCGGGTGCCGTGAGAGCGTTTGTTGAAAAATACAGATAAGCCTAAAGCGGAAAGCTTAAAGTGGAAAGCTTTGAGGATGTTATATTGAAAATGGGTACTGATAATAAACTATACTAGCTTTAAGCTTTCAACTTTCTGCTTTACGCTTCTTACATTTTTATGAAAAAAAGATCCTTAGGACATTCCGGAATCGAAGTAGCACCGTTGACATTTGGGGGCAATGTATTCGGCTGGACAATCGATGAGAAAACCTCCTTTGATTTATTGGATGCCTTTGTCGCGGTAGAATTTAACCTTATTGACACAGCGGATGTGTATTCCAGATGGAAACCGGGTAACCAGGGAGGCGAATCGGAAACAATTATTGGTAACTGGATAAAGAAGCGGGGCAATCGCAGTAAAGTTGTAATTGCTACAAAAGTAGGAGCCGACATGGGTCAGGGGAAAAAGAATATCAGTAAAAAATATATTCTCGATGCTGTAGAGAATTCCCTGCGACGCCTTCAAACCGATTACATTGATTTATATCAAACTCATTGGGACGATGATATAACGCCGGTGGAAGAAACGTTAAGTGCGTATGCACAATTGGTGAAAGAAGGAAAGGTCCGAGTGATTGGAGCGTCTAATCTCACACCTGCAAGACTTACCGCATCGTTGGCGGCAAGTAAAGAATTAAACTATCCGTTGTATCAAACCTTTCAGCCTGAATATAATTTGTATGCCCGTGAGGGGTTTGAGAAAGAACTTCAGAAGATATGTGTTGATAATCGTATAGGTGTCATCAATTATTTTTCTCTTGCCGCAGGATTCCTTACAGGAAAATATCGTTCCGAAAGTGATCTGTCAAAAAGCGCCCGCGGTCAGGGGATAAAGAAATATTTAGATGAACGGGGATTCAAAATTTTAAACGCGTTGGATACTGTTTCAAAAGAGCTTAATACGACCCAAGCCAGCGTGGCAATTGCATGGTTATTGACCAGGCCTGCTATCGTTGCGCCAATTGCCAGTGCAACTAATCTTTCGCAATTAGAGGCGCTTGTTAAGGCGGTTGAACTGAAGCTCGATAAAAATTCGGTGGAGTTGCTGAATGTTGCCAGCGCTTGGTAATGGTTAGTTGCGTCCCACTGCCTTCGTTGGTGTTTTTCGCCAACGAACTCCTATATCGTAATTCAAGGGGCTATTTTTCGGATATCAATTATGCAAACCCAATAATCACACAGGCTGTTTATTCTTTCTTTCAACGAATCTATTTAATACATACATCATAACAATTGTTACAAGCATACTGCCTACCACTACATAGCCCAGAATATCATAACGTTCGAGTTTCCCGCCGGGAGTTTGCACTACAATAATACCTGCAAGGATAGCGGCAACACCACCAGCAACTTGCCCTATCGAAGAGTTAACTCCCATGAAGGCTCCACGATCTTGTGGTTCAGGAATAGCAGTCATCAACGCAGAAGAAGCGATCATACGCGATGAAATTCCAACAAATAGCAATGCGTTTATGGTTATCAAAATCCATAAAGGAGTTACTCCCAAATTGCAATAGATAGCAACCATAATCATCCCAAGAATTGAGCCAGCGACGAATATTGGATATTTTCCAATTTTATCACTGAGCTTTCCGACAAAGGGTCCTGTAATAATTGTCACGACCCCAGTGATCATATAGATTATTGGTAACTGCTTCATCGTAAGGCCCAGGTTATTTATACCAAACGTGCTTCCGAACGGCATTAGCATAAAACCTCCTGTGGTGAGTAAAATTGTTGCAGCAAAGGCACGCAAATAATTTGGCTGGGAAATCGTTTTAATAAGATGCTCAAAGGGATTTCGATCTGATTGAATTTTAAGATGCTCATCAATTGGCTTCATATAAATAATAATTGAGATACCAACAATGATGCTGATGGCTACGATCAGCAGAAAAGGAGAGTGCCAGCCCCATACATTCGCAAGGTATAATCCAATGGGAAGTCCGAGTACCTGGCTGCTGGCAAAAGACATTTGAATGAATCCCATCACGCGACCTCTTACTTCCATTTTGAATAAATCGGTGATGATAGCAAAACTTACGGACCCGATCACACCTCCGAATATTCCGGTTATAATTCTCGCGATCAGAAGAAAGTTATAGCTGCTGGCAATTCCGCAAAGGAGTGTGCCTCCAATGAAGCCAGCGTAAAAGAAGATAAGTAGTTTTTTGCGGTCAAACCTGTCTGCAAATCCGGCTGCGAGAAACCCGGCCGCACCAGCACTAAAGGCATAGGCCGATACCACCCATCCGAATTGGGCAGTGGTTATACTCATTTCGTCTAATAACATTACGCCCAATGGCGATAGTACCATGAAATCCAGGATGATCGTAAACTGAAGTATGGCTAATATGGCTATGATAAATTTCTGATATCTGGAGAAAACGTTCTCTCCTTCTGGTTTAGCTTGTTCCATTTAATAAAGTGAGGTTTTAAAATTTAGTCGGGGAGTTCTTCGCACCAATATCCTGCCAGTCGTGTAAGTTCCAGTATTTCTGAAAGTTTCAATTGCTGTGATTCAATACGAAGCACCTTGTCAATATCGTGCATATCAACGCTCCATTTTTTGATACGATATTCCTCTGACATGACAAGAGTAATTTTGTTCAGATCATCAGCTGTGGCAATATTGGTTTTGAATACGAATACGTCATTAGTATTTGTATTTAATACTGTTCCTGGTGCGTCGTAGGTTGGGTTGTAAAATGGTTGTGTCATTATTTTTCTGTTTTCTTAAGGACTTTCATCATCAGGTCGAATACTTCAACGGGCAATTCTATCAATTCGTTTCTCCTGCTAACGTATGCATGGATTTTATTTATTTTATAAAGTAAAATGGGGTGAGTGACAACGGTATGTCAGGAGTGGGATCTGTTTTTTAAAATAATAGGAATATTATGAGGTGTTTTTTGGGATGGAATGTGAAGGTAGTTGGTGAAAGGTTTGACAGAAAATTCCGATAAATTTAAAGGTGATGCTGCTAATTTCAGCCCTCAACTTCAAATTTCAGTAGTTTTGTTGTCATCCTGTTTACCAGCAGTTGAAAATAACGACGAAAGTATGAAAGAAGAAGTTGCTAAAGTTATTTTAGGAATCGGTGATAAAGGTGGCAGTGGAAATGTAATGGAGATCCTTGGGTATACCTCATCCGATTTTCAGAAGGGTTTTGACCTTGCGAACGAGATGCAGAATGAAGACCTTGTTAAGATGCTGTATTCAAATTTTAACCAGAATAATATTGTCGTGGAATTTACTTTGGTAGGAGAGAAGACTTACCGATCTCTTAAGAACAGGTGATTTATTTTTCTTTTAGCGCCCATTGAATGCCGCCCAGGAGATGCTGCAGGAAAGTTGGGTCCTGATAGTATTCTGCTTTATGTCCTAACGAAGTATAAAACTCTCTTCCTCCGTCAAATTCATGACACCAGGATACTGGAAAGTAGTTTCCAAAAGTGCTGTCAGGGTATTCTGATTTTTTCTCATCCGTAATCGTGCTGAGATCGGCAGCAAGCAGTATGTGTATATCAGGATTCAGATTATTTGTATAGTAGCATTCATCTTCCCATTGCCAGGTATCTTTTAGAAATTTTGTTGAAGGGATTAACAACGTCAATAACTTTTATTGAAAATTTCTGTAACTCCGGGTGACGTACAAACTTTCCTCCTAACATTGCCCAAAACCATCGCCATTGTCGTTCGGATCCTGAAGCCGAATGTATCCCCACAAATGCTCCGCCATTGTGAATGTATTCTGTGAATGCTTGTCGCTGAGCTTCTGTATCAAAACCTTCGTTGTTGGTATTGGCAAAAATGATGCAACTGAATGTCTTCAATTTTTCAGGAGTAAAAATGGCGGGGTCGTTGGAGGTTTCTGGCCGATAGCTATGCGACTTACACAATTTCGTCAACGCTTCTACACTGGCGGATATGTTTTCATGGACATAGCCTTTGCCATTTTTGGTGTAGATTAAAATATTTTTCTGCGCTACAGAGCCAGCGGCCACAAAAAGAAACATTGCCGATAAGAAGATTATTCTATTCATGGTTTTCAAATTTTGCTTTCTCTTCCAGTAATTTCTCTATTATTCTGTCACCGCAATCTTTATTGTTTTTGGATGAATTATCCCTGAAATGAATCTGCATTTTTCCAATTTCATAATCATCAAACATCGGTTTCGCTATGGGAGATAGCGGGATATAAAATTCCAGGTTTCGCAAGTGGTAATCTTTCTTGTGATCGCTTGATTTGGCATTCCAGTGATTAATTTGCTCTAGTATTATTCCTTTTTCACCAACTATAATTGTACTGAAATATCCCGGCCTGTAGTTATCCCCGGAAGAGCAATTATAAGCTTGCTTTGCAATTTCATCCACAATCGGAAAATAGGAGAGAGTTTCTTTACTATAATTATTAAAATTCGTGCTTGCAGGAAAGTTAGTCACCGGTGCATGATCAACTATGAACTTTTTTATTTCATCCTGATGTTCCCGCTTATCACAATATACTTCGGTTAATGTAACTTTCTCGCGATCCATTTAGAAAACGCATTTCAGGTAAAGTTCAAGGCCATCCAGTTCCTTTTCTATATCAAGCTGTAAAGTGATAAAGCTGTAACTCAGTGAAACTGTCTTTACAAATTGGTCCGTTGGATTTTTCAGAGTAGGGAAATTTATCTCCTCGTGCTCTTTAATGGTTGAGAGCAGGGTAATGTAGTCTTGAAGGCCATTGAGGATATCGAGGGTGTTCAACTTATTGTTATATAAATCCTGTTTCAGTAATATTTAGCTTAATTATAATACATTTTTAAACACATAGGCACGTAGAACACATAGTTAATTGTATTTTCTTCTATATTATCTATGTCCTTATGTGTTAAAGTTCTCGATGTCTACAGGAGGCCGCGTCAAGACTCCTGCTGATAATAAATCTTATAATACTTCCTTCCATCATCATCTACACCCCGTTCGATCAGTTGTTTGTCACCATGAATATAGATATGAAAATTCTTATCCAACTTAAGAACGCTTTTAAATACACGTGCTTGCTTTTTTACTGCAAAAGATGAGATTCCAAAGTTATCAACTCCCGAAATATCGTTGCC
>JANYDR010000050.1 GCA_025363495.1 Cyclobacteriaceae bacterium
GACTTCATCCAATAAGAGTCAAACGGAGCCGGGTGCCAATACTGGTAACCAATTGGCTTCCGACTATTTTGTTGAATCGGGAACGTTTTACCGGATTAATAATTTAACAGTAGGCTATACCATTCCACAGAGTGTATTAAGCAGGTATAGAATCACTAACCTGCGGGTATTTGCCACCTCTCAAAATCTTTTCACATTTAAGAAGTATAGCGGATTTACTTCTGAGCTTCCTGGTGATGTAATTAGTTCAGGTATCGAATTATCAGCATATCCTACGACGCGGACTGTTACAGTTGGTGTTAACATTGGATTTTAAATAGTAAAGAAATGAAACGATTTTCCAAAATAGCAATAACGTTTTTGCTGGGTATAACTTCCCTGGCTATCAACTCGTGTACAGATAAATTTCTTGACGTAAAAGTTCAGGGTGGTGAAACGGTTGATCTGGATCCGAATCTTGCGCCGAAGCTCGTTACAGGTGTATATAATAGTTTAACTCAAGGTGATTGTTTTGGAAATGGAGATGTCTCCGGATGGGGATTGATCACTTTTACTTGTACGATTTCTGATGATGCAGACAAGGGAAGCAATGCGGCGGATCAGGCGGTGCCAATCGGTGACATCGATAATTTTACACTAACGCCTACTAACAAATTCTGCGAAACAATATGGGGTGGACACTTTAATGGAATAGGAGCAGCCAACCAGGCGCTAGGCGAACTTTCAAAATCCAAGACCATTGCATCAGCCCAGCTTAAGACTTACCAGGCTGAGGTCAAATTCATTCGCGGATACCTCTATTTTAACATGGTAAGAATGTTCGGTGATGTGCCATTAGTATTAAAAGTTCCAAAGGACCTTGTTGAAGCAAGTTCCGATCCGGTGTATGTTACCCGCGTCTCAAAAAACATTGTATATGATAGCATAGCCAGAGATCTCCAATATGCTGTCGATAACTTGCCATTGCGCGCTGGCTCAGTGGCGGGTCATGTCACGAAGGGTGCGGCACAAAGCTTATTAGCAAAAGTTTATCTATACCAAAAGCAATGGGCCAAGTCGCAGGCATTAACAGACGCCGTTATTGCTTCCGGCCAGTATTCTTTACTAAGTGATTATGCTACAATCTGGAGGCAAGTAGGTGACAATAGTAATGAATCCATCTTTGAGATTGAATCCGGTAAGTTTAACAATGGAAATTTCGCTGTAGACAATTATACAATATGCCAGGGACCAAGAGTAGGAGGATTAGGAGGTTGGGATGATTTGGGATACGGCTTTAATGATCCGACACCTGATTTGATTGCTGCGTACGAACCAAATGATCTTCGCAAGAATGCGACGATTATTTTCATCGATAACTCGGGTACTCATAAAGGCACCATTCTTTGGGACGGAAAAAGGATACCAAGTTCTGATTCCGTTCAAAACCTGTATTACAATTATAAGGCTTATACCAGCGCCACTAAGGAAACTTATGCCAATCCTCTTGACAAAAACAGGCCTAAGAATATTCATATTCTGAGGTATGCCGATGTATTGTTAATGAATGCAGAGGCTGCATTTCAGACAGGTTCAGGGGATGCTCTTGGAAAAGTTAATCAGATAAGACAGCGGGCGGGTTTACCTCCAAAAGGAAGCCTTACGATAGATGACATCTGGAAAGAACGAAGACTGGAATTTGCAATGGAGCATGATCGATTCTGGGATCTGGTTAGACAAGGGCGGGCAGGGCAGGTAATGCGCGCTTCTGGTAAAACCAATTTCGTTGATGGTAAGCATGAGTTATTGCCTGTGCCAAACTCACAGATTATTCTTAGTGGAAATAAGTTGACACAAAACCCTGGATACTAAATGCGGAGAGAAACAATTAACTGATTTTAATGTGCCGGTTCATCCTGAATTATGGGTGAGAATTTTTTTTGAAACCAATTAACTTTTTAACTATTTAAAACCAAATTAAAAATGAAAAAAACAATTAAGTATCTATTTGGAAGTGCTGGAATAACGGCACTTCTGTTTATCGCAGGTTGCTCAAAAACAACGGAGCTTCCGCAGATTGATGGGTTTGATAACTCGAACCAGGTCGCTGCTTCTAATCTGGTAGCTCATTGGACTTTTGACAATACAAACAGTGAAACAATTTCCAATACTGCACCTACAAAAACAGTGGGTAATACCTTTATTACCGGAACAAAAGGACAGGCCTTGAATCTGTCGTCTGGATATTTGGTTTATCCGACCATTACAGCGCTTAACAATGCAGGAGCCCTTCCAAGTGTTACTGTTAGCTGCTGGGTGCAGATCGCTAACAACGGATCTCTTCAAACAAACGTATTCGGTATCACCAACTCAACTGCAAATCAAACTGATTGGAATACTGGAACGTTAAATGTTTATGTAGAAACCGGTAATCACAAAGCTGGAATTGACACATTGCAGTTACATTCTAACTTTTCAACATACATTAACAACACGCGCTATACAGGTGATAACGTTAATAACTACGGTAAGCTTGGAACAGATTTCCTGGCATTTGCCAACAGCTCAACTAAATGGTTCCACTACGTTATGAGATATGATGGAAGTGGTTCTGTGATTGACCTTTATGCAAACGGAGTTCGGGTATCAAACAACAATTTCAGACATAGAACTTATTCACTTAATGGAGTTGACACCGGATTTGGTAACATTAATATCATTCCTCCAACTCAGGTTGTCATCGGTGGATTCCCTAACAGCACGCTAGGATTCACAAATTCTGCCACGCAAACATGGCAAGGTCTGATGACTGGTGGTGTTGATGAAATCAGAGTTTACAGCAAAGCATTGACTGATGCTGAGATTGGATCGTTGTACAAATTGGAATTAGCCGGAAGATAATTTTTTAGTTTGGATTTAGGGGGTGCAGCAATGCACCCTCTTTTTTCAATACTTGATTTATTTGCTTATTGATCTGTATAAAGGCTGCCCTCTTCTATCTTTTTTTGACGTGTTGGCATAGCGTGACAATGTCATATTGCCACCATCCATCTTAACTATTGCTTCACGTTAATTTAATTAAAGTGTTATTAAACACTTCACCTTGTAATTGAACGTTGGATCTATGAAAAGGGCGTACATCAGTTTTCATTTTTTATTGGCCGGAATTCTTTTTATTTCGTGTTCAAAGAACGGACCTGCTCCTAATCTTAGTCCCTTCGCTTTTAAGAGTATTACTTTAGATAAAAATTCCTTAGGTTCCTCTTATTCAAATAGCTCGCTTACGCCTGAAATCATTATTTATTTTTCTGAACCGGTAAATCATACTTCGGCTCAGAGTGGAATTGCCATGATAAATACTTCGGGGAGTGTTCCGTTAACTATTACATTCACTCATCAGGATAGTGCTTTGAGTATAAAGCCGTCCACTCCCTTGAAATATTGGAGTATAAATAATCTTTCAGTATCAACGACTGTAATGTCGGTGACCAAAAAGAACCTTAATTCCGGGTCGACTTTCAAAATTGTTACGCAGATAGACCCCACACCGAAATTTCCATCCATCAGTGATGATGCATTATTGACCTTAACTCAACAAAAGACTTTTAAATACTTCTGGGATTTTGGACACCCAGTAAGTGGAATGGCAAGAGAACGAAATACATCGGGAGATGTGGTGACTACCGGTGGTTCGGGTTTTGGACTAATGACCATCATTGTAGGGATTGATCGTGGATTCATCACCCGCCAGGATGGTGTACAACGCTTGGCGAAGATTGTTGGCTTTCTCGAAACGGCTGATCGCTTTCACGGCGCCTGGTCTCATTGGATCAATGGCAATACCGGAAAGGTAATTCCCTTCAGTACAAAAGATGACGGGGGAGACCTTGTTGAAACTTCGTACCTCGTCCAGGGGCTATTGACCTTTAGACAATACCTTAAGACTACAGATCCTGTTGAAAATGATTTAATCAATCGCATCAACGTCTTATGGAATGGGGTTGAGTGGGATTGGTATAGAAAAAATAATGAACAGGTGCTTTATTGGCATTGGTCACCCAATTACAATTGGGACATGAACTTTCCATTGTATGGATATTTTGAAGAACAAATAACTTATTTTTTAGCAGCTGCTTCTCCTACGCATTCCATTCCTAAAAGTGTATATACCAACGGCTATGGAAAAAATGGTTCAATAGTAACGAATGCCACTTATTATAACATTAAGCTACCCCTGGGAAATCTAAGTCCTCTTTTCTGGGTACAGTATTCTTACCTCGGATTAGATCCTCACTTCACCGACGATTATGCCAACTATTGGGTGCAAAATGTAAATGCCACATTAATTGATCACGCTTATTGTGTGGCCAATCCAAGGGGCTATCCAAACTATGGTGATAATTGCTGGGGCCTCACGGCAAGTGATAATCAAACAGGTTATGATGCCCAATCGCCTGGTAATGACACAGGCGTAATTACTCCTACGGCAGCGTTATCTTCTTTCCCTTACTCGCCGGTTGAATCCATGAAAGCATTAAAATTTTTCTATTATACTCTTGGCGACAGAATGTGGGGCGACTACGGATTTTATGATGCTTTTAATATTTCCTCCGGATGGACAGCAACTTCTTATCTAGCCATTGATCAGGGACCCAGCGTGGTCATGATTGAAAATTACAGAACAGCTTTATTGTGGAATCTTTTCATGTCTTCCCCGGAAGTGCAACCCGCGAAGACAAAATTGAATTTTAATTAAATAAATGTAACATCCCTAATCCTAACGGTGCTATGCAAAAATATTTTCCCCTCATTTGCCTGCTGGTATTACTTGCGGCTTGTGGCAAAGAAAAACCAACCAACCGAATAGACTCAAAAATTGATTCATTGATCAGTGTAATGACGCTGGCAGAAAAAGTTGGGCAACTATCTCTTTATACCAGTGATTGGGATGTTACTGGCCCCACTATACGCGAAGGATATAAGGACGATATAAAGAAAGGAAGGGTTGGGGCGATTTTTAATGCATTCACGGCTAAGTATACGCGTGAACTTCAGGAAATGGCAGTCAAAGAAACCCGCCTGCACATTCCGTTGATATTTGGTTACGATGTTATTCATGGTCATCGCACAATCTTTCCGATTCCACTAGGGGCTGCTGCAAGCTGGGATCTTGAGGCCATAGAGAAATCGGACCGCATTGCTGCCGAGGAGGCTTCTGCAGAAGGCTTGCACTGGGCTTTTTCTCCGATGGTGGATATTGCTAGAGATCCTCGTTGGGGTAGAATTATGGAGGGAGCTGGAGAAGATACTTACCTCGGATCAAGAATAGCGGAAGCCCGCGTGAGAGGATTGCAGGGAAAGGGTATTGGGGAAGTAAATTCAGTAATGGCCAGTGTTAAGCATTTTGCTGCCTACGGTGCAGCACAGGCTGGCCGTGATTATCATATGGTAGATATGTCGGATAGAGTGTTTCGTGAAGTTTATCTTCCCCCTTACACAGCCGCGATTAAAGCTGGGTCGGCTACTGTAATGACTTCCTTTAATGAATATGATGGTATACCTGCTTCGGGAAGTAAATTTCTGATGACTGACTTGCTTCGTGGAGAATTGAAGTTTGATGGATTTGTAGTGAGTGATTATACCTCTATCATGGAAATGGTTCCACATGGTATAGCAGCAGATACTGCTTCCGCTGCCGCACTGGCTATCAACGCTGGTGTTGACATGGACATGCAGGCAGGTTTTTATGAAGCTTCTTTAGCCAACCTGGTAAAAAATGGTGAAGTCAAAGAGGAATTGATCAACACATCTGTAAGAAGAATCCTTAAGAAGAAGTTTGAACTTGGCTTGTTTGACGATCCTTATCGATACAGTAATGAAGAACGGGAAAAGAATACTGTGATGAAGGCTGAGTTCATCAAAGCTGCGAGAGAAATAGGAAGTAAGTCAATTGTTTTGCTTAAGAATGCAAGCTTGCCGGGACAGGATAAGCAGTTATTGCCATTGTCAAAAGATGTGAAGCAAATTGCGGTAATCGGACCTCTGGCGGATGCGAAAAGGGAAATGATAGGGGCGTGGTCTGCCGCAGGGGATTGGAAAAAATCCGTTACTCTGTTGGAAGGCATCAAGTCAGCCGTTTCGACAAAGACGAACGTACTTTATGCCAAAGGTTGTAACATTAATGATGATTCAACGAAATATATTGCCGAAGCCGTTAGGATTGCGAAACAATCTGAAGTAGTTGTGCTTGCAGTAGGAGAAGGAGCATGGATGACGGGAGAGGCTGCCAGTCGCGCAGCACTTAACCTTCCAGGCATTCAGCAAAGGCTGTTGGAAGAAATCTTGAAGACCGGAAAGCCGATCGTGGTAGTACTGATGAATGGTCGACCGCTGACAATTAATTGGATTCAAGATAATATTCCATCCATTCTTGAGACATGGTTTCTTGGAACTCAGGCAGGCAACTCAATTGCTGATGTTTTGTTCGGTGATTTCAATCCTTCGGGAAAGCTTCCTGTTACCTTCCCGCGGTCAGTGGGGCAGATACCTATTTTTTATAATATGAAAAATACCGGCCGACCGATGGACCGTAATAACAAGTACACCTCTAAATACCTTGATGAGGAAAACGATCCACTCTATCCATTCGGATTTGGACTTAGTTACACCACGTTTAATTACGGAGATGTAAAAGTCAGCAAAGAGAGTATGACTGGTAATGAAGAGATATCTGTCACATGTTCTGTTACAAACGCTGGTAAAAGAGCGGGCGAAGAAGTGGTACAACTTTACATCCGTGACTTGGTCGGATCTGTTACGCGCCCTGTTAAAGAACTTAAGAAGTTTCAGAAAATATTATTTCAGCCGGGAGAAACAAAAGAGGTGTCATTCAAGATCAATGGTAATGACCTTTCTTTTTACAGAAAAGATATGACCTTTGGTTTTGAGGCTGGAAAGTTTGAGGTGTTTGTGGGAGGTAATTCACGGGATGTGAAGATGGCCAAGTTTGAGGTGAAGTGAAGAGGTTAAAAGACAAGATTAGCGACTTCGTCGCAAGTGTGATCACCGCGAAGGCGCTTAGGCGCAAAGCACCGCGGAGATTCTCATCATAATTAACTCTGCGTGCCTTTGCGCCTTCGCGGTAAAGTAATCGCGACGAAGTCGCCAATACACGAAAACTTGCACGTCAGCGTGTGCAGGGGAGTTATTTCTTCAAATCAATCTTCTTCTCCAGACTCTTCGGTCCAAACTTTCCGCCAAAGAAATCACCTGTATTCCAAGTTGGTCTTTGAGAATCCTGGGCAACAAAATATCCCACCAGGAAGTTAACCTTCACGTGCATGGCAGCGGCATTAAAATCAAAAGACTGACTCATGTCATCTTGTGGCGTATGGTAAATTGTGCTGCGCCACGCTACATCAGATTTTGAGCGGTCGATCTTATCATCAGGTGTTGTCATAAATCCACTCTTGATAAATAGAGCAGGTATACCTTTTCTGATAAAGCTGTAATGATCGCTTCTTATAAACACTACTTGTTCAGGAAATGGATCCGGACTGACTTTTAGGTTAAGGACAGTTGCTGCTTTGCTAACTTGGTTTCCAAGACTTGAGTGTTGTGCCCCATACGGTACAATATCAAGAATAGGATGGAAGAAGAATGGCATGTCGAGGGCAAGATTGGCAACGATATTCTCGGCTTTGACGGGAGGATTATTTATGAAGTAGTCCGAGCCTAATAAGCCGTATTCTTCACCAGTAACAACAGCAAAAATTATTGATCTGCCAGGAGGCTGCGGGCAAGAGCGAAATGCTTGTGCAATGCCAAGGAGAATAGAAACTCCCGATGCATTGTCATGTGCACCGTTGTAAATGGAATCACCTTTTACTGGCGCGCCAATGCCGAAGTGATCAAGATGGGCGGCGTATACAACATACTCATCTTTTAATTTAGGATCAGTGCCAGGTAGAACGCCGACAAGGTTTGATCCCTGAACATAACTATGGACGGTACTTACTTTTATTTGCGCTTCAATTTG
>JANYDR010000312.1 GCA_025363495.1 Cyclobacteriaceae bacterium
ACTTGTCATTTATTGGAGGGTAAGGAAGTGCCAGGAAGGTTATATGAAATATCTTGCTTTGATTTTAGTAACTTCTTTTTTAGCTGATTTTATCGGCATAATGAATAGTCTTTTTTTCAAGATTCAATATGTTAATGAGTCTGTATCATACCTTTATTATTTTATAGACATTATTTTTCTTTCACTTCTATACAGGGCCCAGTTTCCAAGGAGATTTGAGAACCTGTTTAATTACATTATTGTTCTGCTCTTTTTTGTTTATTGTTGTTGGTCATTTTTCAATCCAATTATTATTACACGACATGAATCAAAAGTGCCGATTGGGATTATTTCTATATTTTTTTGCCTGAGCTACTTCTATCAACTAATAAAAAAAATGCCGGGTATTTATGTTTACCAAATTCCGATGTTTTGGATAAATTCCGGACTACTCACTTATGCCTCCGGAACTGTGATCTTATTCGGTATTTCAAATTACCTCATTTATGTCTTGAAAAAGGATATGATAGAATACTGGATCTTTCATAATGCACTGAATACCATTTGCCATATTCTCATCGCTATTGGATTGTGGAAAGTAACATTAAAAGCCAAAACCACTTAAATTTTGAGCTAATAAGCAGACTTTAACAAAAGTTGACAGTTAAAAGGCAATTAATACAGGTGAATAGCTGACCTCAGATGTCAATTTGCTAATGCGTTAACAAGAGCTTACGAAGGAATTGCTTAAATTATAAATTCAAACCTAACTAAATCAACTATGGCACAAGCATTAAATAAAGGCGTTGGTGGTGGCATGATGTCCGACCAGGCAAAGAAGTGGATTCAAAACTATAAGGATAAAAATCCTGGAAGCATTGAAAGTCACTTTTTTGGAAGTGATATAATTAATTCCATTCTTAATCAAAACGATTGTGTAGGTGTTAGGATCCATTACGCAATGGATGACTCTGGTGTTAAACAATTAATTTTAGTCGGTGCAAAAGAAAGCGGGAATAATATTTGGCCAAGTTTTTCCGATGGCACACCCTCTGGAATCGTAGCAGACAATAGCTGGCCATGTCCACCTGCCTGCAACAATAACCCATTATAAATCGAGACTCTAATCACCCAATTTTGAAAGAAACTTTCATCGCTGCTGCTATAGCACAAACATTTGCGCCACTAATTCCATTGATTATTTATTGGA
Source organism: Cyclobacteriaceae bacterium (assembly GCA_025363495.1). Lineage (GTDB taxonomy): Bacteria > Bacteroidota > Bacteroidia > Cytophagales > Cyclobacteriaceae > ELB16-189. The sequence continues at coordinate 1,190 of JANYDR010000312.1, forward strand.
AGACTAGAAAAATGCAGGAACCTCATATGAGGTTCTTGGCATGGTTGCTAATTGCTTCGATGGCAGCCGACATAACAAGTATGATTAGTTCGCTGTGGATAAGGTCAGCGGATGTAAATTCCATTTCATGGAATCTTTATGTTGTGATTTCTATAATCTGCATTATTCTATTTTATAAACCTTTATTTCCCGCGAGGTTTAAGAATATGTTTTTGATTACAATGATTTTGTTATTGCTGATTTATTTGTATTATTTTTTTACACGTGATTTGAGTACACATGACCGGAGCACCCCATCAAATATTGTATTTACTGTTTTACCAATACTTTTTTTCTTTAAAATGATAAGGGAGATGCCGACAATACACATTCAACGCTTCCCGATGTTTTGGATCAATGCAGGATTTTTGATTTACTTTTCGGGTGCTGTCATCTTATACATGATCTCAGATTATCTTGTGCGGGTTTTGAATAATGATCGGACGTCTTATTGGATATTTCATAATTTTCTTGGTGTTGTTAAGTATATACTTTTTGCAATTGGATTATGGCAAGTGAATCTTCGTCCCAAATCCCTTTAATATTTGCTATGGCTACGGCAGCCATGCTTGTCATGGCAATTGCGATCGTGCTATTCATAGTTTTCTATCAGAAGAAAATGCTTCAGGAGCAATTAACCCGTCAGTCTATGGAAGCTGAGCATCGTCAAAAAATGATGGTGGCCGAGATGCAATCTCGTGAAAATGAGCGGAGTAGACTGTCAAAAGAGATTCATGACGGCGTTGGGGTAATGCTGCAGGCACTACGGGCGACGACATTTGCTGTAGCGAAAAATGCGTCAGATGAAGATCGTGGCGAACTCAATCAGCAAATCAATGAGATTACGGAGACAGTGAGAAGTATGGCGTATAATTTAATGCCGCCATCGCTCGAAAAATTTGGCCTGAAAGAAACACTTGATGAGTACTGCAACAAACTCAACCAATATAATCCTGATATTCAATTTCATTTTTCTCAGGATGGTTCTCCAGGAAGATTGGATAGCTGGCAACAACTTACATTATACAGAATTGTACAAGAGTCTACAACGAATGCAATTCGTCATGCCAATGCTTCCGAAGTTACAGTGGCGATGGTTTGGTCCCCAGAAGTACTCACACTTTGGGTGGCTGACAATGGAAAAGGTTTTGACTTTCCGAGCGGACAAAATAAAACCCATGGTCGTCATGGTCTTGGACTTTACAGTCTGGAAAATCGTGCATCACTACTAGGTGCTACACTAAAATTTTCTTCGAATATTCCAACGGGAACATTATTAACTGTTCACTTACCTCTTAATGGATAAAATCAATTTATTAATCGTTGACGATCATCGTTTATTTCGCAAAGCGATGGTGCGACTGCTCAAAACATTTGAACGCATCGGTGAAGTTTGGGAAGCTGAGAACGGAAAAGACTGTCTTGGAAAGATAGAGAAACATCCTGTTCAGGTACTACTGCTCGATCTTGAAATGCCTCGTATGAATGGGGTGGAAGTGGTTGAAAATTTAATTCCACGCTTCCCCGAACTTAAGATCATTATTTTGACGATGCATGATAGTGAGAAGTATATGATTCATTTGCTTGAGTTAGGGGTCCACTCTTTCTTATTGAAGAATTCGGATCCTGATGAGTTATATCTGGCAATTACTTCGGTAATAGAAAAAGATTTTTATTATAGTGAGCAACTCTCCAAAATTCTTAGAAAGAGCCTTAAAGACAAGAATCAGAAGAAGCGACCTATGTTTAAAAATTCTATAAAACTTACGGATCGTGAAAGAGAAATATTGGAGCTGATCTGTAAGGAGAAAACAATAAAGGAAATCAGCCAACAGCTCTCTATAAGTGAAGGTACTATTAATGTTCACAAGCATAATCTCCAAGCTAAACTTGGAGTAAAATCCGTCATTGGGCTAATCCGTTTTGCATACGAGTCAGGCATTTTAAGGTGATTTTTTTGATTTCAAAATCTAAATAATCCTTTAGTTTTTCTAAAGGATCCTTTAGATGAATTTATCGTCCATTTTTCTTGAAAAACCCGCTCAAGACTATCAAAAGCGCATTTTCTGAGTATAAAATCCGAAGTAAACAGCAATTTTGTTGCTTTCCGCCGATGATATTAAAGACGTCACACCTTTTTATATAGCCGATATTACAAGTAAGGTTTTAAAGTCTACACGGTTTTTTTGGTTTAAGTGAAGGTGCTCGCGGTCCATTGGCAGGAAGAAGTCCTACGGGAAATTGAGCGCACACTGTGCCCGCCAAGATGGTATGTTCGTTCCATGACTAGTGGATTGGATGCACTACTCTCGGCAAGAGTGGAACAGTATGATTTGATTTTCTGTTGCCTCAACCTGTCGATGGTCACGGGCATTGAATTCGCCCGATCGGTTAGGAATCTTTCAGCCAATAAGAACACGCCGATTATATTTCTTTCAGAAGGTGATGAAACAGAAGGTCAACGAGAATTGCTTAGCAGGCTAAGAACCGACTGGCTTACACTGGAAGAAATTTCTTCTCTTAAGGATTTGAAAATTTGAATACACGGTATGTATACAGACAGCCATCATAACAATGCTGATGTTATCCAGGATAAGAAGACTGCCAAAAATGAAGTGTCTGAATTGGACATAGATTTTTCTGTAAGAGAAACACGCAATGCGTTAACGCATTATTCAACGAAGGGCTCTAAGATTCATTTTGTTCCTCTGTCACCACCTGAAAAAGGATTTTTCACAGGAGTTGAAGGAGGAATCATTGACAGACAGGTCATCCACAAATTATATGAATGTCTCGCTTCTAATGACCAGGAAAAAGTAATTGCCTGGATGAACAGTCATTTTCGTTCTGCATTTAAGGGACGAAAGAGCAAGGACCTACTTTTAAAAACTCTTCCTCTTCATTTGACATTGCCACGTATCGCTTATTTGCAAAATGGACATTATGATTATTTTGAAGAATTAAAGAAGCAATACAAGTTTTATCTGGATGGAGAGCCTTCTGGAAATTATTCTATAATACAGTCAGGTGAAGAGATTAATGTTTTAACCCAGGATGAAAGATCTTGTTCATCGGTTGTATTTTGTATTGACGGAATTCATTCTCTGGGCATAGGTAATCCTGAAGATGAATTTATTCACGAAGGTCAATCGCCAAAAGATGTATCTATTGGTCGGGTTAAGAGTAGAATTCGGCAATTAAAAGGAGAAGAATGCCTTGAAGACCAGGAGTTGAAAAAATGGGAGTACCCACCTTTGTTGTTGCGACTGGCGAACAACTTTGGTAATGGAATATTCGGTCACGCGAGAAGTTTTTCAGACTGCGCACGGACAGTGCTCGACCAGCGAAGGTATTTGGACAAAGGTGTAGTTAAGACAAGTGGCTACGATATAGTGCGTGAGCTGTTGGGATTGGACGAACAATTGCAACCTACCGGCTCCAGACGTATCTTTATTGATATGACACATCTCAGCGCGAGCGCCCGCAACGATTTGTATCAAAAGATTTTCCGGAGATTCAATAAAAACGTTAATCCCGAACATCCAATTCCAGTAGTTTTCACCGAAGCGGCTTATAGCGGTGTTGACTACCTGGCCGAAATGATGAAAAATGCCCATGAAAGGTTGGAATCAGATGATTTCCGTGTTCAAAACTATTGCGGAGGGAGTATTAATCTTTCAGATGAGGACATATTGGAAGTATTTTGGAGCCGTGGACTTATTTCATTTTCGTTGGAAGAAAATAAGATGGGTGACCAGTTAGGAGGTATTGAAAAGCTTTTTTCAAACACTCCCCGCGCACAGGCTTTGCGGTTGCTGGGTCGCCAGATTTCGGGGATGATCAGTGTTCCTTTTGCTTATCATGTGACCGCACCATTGATGATATGGGACTACCTGAATATAGGGAGTGGCCTCACAGGAAAAGGGGAGAGACTTGAGCGATACCGATGCAACTCCTATCAGAACGCGCTCGAAGAAGATCTTGAAGAGGTGTTAACGAAACTTAAAAAGGAAGAACCCATGTGGTTTGGAAGCTATAAGCCAGAAGCTTTGGTCAGAAAGCTTTGTTATCAAAACATCTCTGAGTTTGTGTTAAGGAATTATTAAAAAACCTACATTAAACATAAAAACTTACTTAGGTAAGTTTTTAAAGAAATCTCAATAAAACCTATTAATCATAGATAGTAGATTTAACTATCATTTCTACAGAAGCAAGTGCAGTGGCCCCGAAGTTTTTAGCGGGAATGGAGTTCGTGTGTAATGAGTGCTAAGAAACTTATGTACATCAAACCATACTTCGATGGCACATCACATCGCGCGCTTTGGCTGGCTGCCGGATTTACCCGATCAACGTGATTTCATTTATGCGGCACCTCGTCCGCTTCTAAAAAAAATTCCTCCCAAAATAAATCTGACCAGTCAATGCCCACCGGTATATGACCAGGGGCAGCTTGGAAGTTGTACTGCCAATGCGATTGGCGGTGCCTTTGAATTCGGGTTGAAAAAACAAAACCCATTACTGGACTTAATGCCCTCACGACTCTTTATCTATTATAATGAGCGTGTGATAGAACACACCGTAAACAGCGACAGCGGTGCGATGATCAAGGATGGCATTAAGAGCGTGAACAAACAGGGCGTATGTCCTGAAAAGTTATTACCCTATGACATTACCCGTTTTGCCGACAAGCCTTCCGATCAATGTTATGCAGAAGCGCTAAAGCATCAGGTACTTTCCTATAGTCGCGTATCGCGCACACTCGCCCAGATGAAAGGTTGTCTTGCCTCCGGTTATCCGTTTGTTTTTGGATTCACGGTATACGAATCATTTGAAAGTGCTTCTGTAGCAAAGACTGGCAAAGTGAATATGCCCAAAGTAAAAGAACAACAGGTCGGGGGCCACGCCGTGATGGCGGTGGGATACGATGATACGACAAAGAGATTTATTGTAAGGAATAGTTGGGGAGAGGGCTGGGGGTTGAAAGGATATTTTACAATGCCGTATGAGTATTTGATGAATGAAAATTTATCGGATGATTTTTGGACCGTGAGGGTCGTTGAGGAAAATCGAATAGTAAAAAAGAAGCCGGGATGAGATGTGTTGGTATTTCAAGAAAAGTGAATTAATAAAATTAGAAAATAGCGGGAGTTTGATAGGAATGAAAACAACTTTATTTTGAACCCTAGTGATACAGAGATCATGAGAAAATCGCATTGCAATGCTTAATTCCCTCCTCTCCCTCTGGCTCATCGTCCAACGATGCTTCTTCATTCTCATTGTCTGCTTTCTCGGATACTATGTGCTGGCCGTTAATGACCAGGGACGGGACCTTGTTGTTTCACTTGGTGAAGGAGGGATAGATCGATATTTCGTGCGGCTTCAGATAGCGCTTATCTTTTGGTCCCTTGCCAATTGGTACACCTCACGCGTGTTATTGACTCTAACTGATTTTAGTCAATTCAAAAAGCAAGGCATTGAATGGTGGATTCATTATACGCCTAGGTTTTTTGGAATTGTTCCTTTTATTATTGTGATGAGCGCAATCATAAAATTGAGAAGTGTGGAGGAGGGTTCGTTCTGGTTATTCATCGGTGTGCTTGCTGCCGAGATGGTCATTATGGTGATTATTTTTTCGCAAAGAAGAAAAGTGGCAGCAAAACTTAATATTAAGACTTATGCTACGCCCTACGAAGCATCGGGGGCAACCTGGCACTCGTTGATGGAAGTCAAAAGCTTTAAAATATTTTTTTATACGGTGTTAACAGTACACGGCTTGATAGTCATTCTGTTTTTGCTTCCAATGGAATGGAAAATTGCACAGTGGTTTAAGCCCGGAACTATTCTATTACTCGGACTTACAGGTCTCACTACGTTTCTTTCTGCACTCAGTTACTTTAATAATTGGAAAACACGACCCGTTTTTGTTCTTCTCGTCCTTTTAGTTGCCGTGTGTGCTGTCTTCAATGACAATACAAGACTACGTTTAAAACGGAATGCAAAACAAAATGTACCGCGCCCAACTATTCACGATCAATTTGTCGGATGGGTCAAGTATCATACTCCCTCGGATTCGGCAAAAAATAAAGCTGTTCCGCTGATCATTATTGCTACACAAGGTGGAGGAATCCGTGCTATGTATTGGAATAACAAAGTAATGACTCAATTAGATACTCTTTATAATGGATTCACTGAGCATGTCTTTGCTATCAGCGGTGTGTCAGGTGGAGGCGTGGGAGCTTCTTTTTACCTTGCCTACTACCGGGACTTTGTATTAAATGGAAAAAGATTTTCGCATAAAGTAGACGGTTTTTCTTCAGATGACTATTTATCTTCGGTGACTGCGGGCCTCTTGTTCAATGACAACATCCAGAAATTCTTACCGATTTCCTGGCCTGCACTAAATCGTACACGCAAGCTTGAAGATGCCTGGTCACTTGGCTATTGCGATCAGACCAGACTTAGCACGATGGATGAATCTTTTCTTTCGTTGTGGAATCTTCCAGATAGTCAGAAATACAAGCTGCCATCTCTATTCCTCAACGGTACCCTTGCAGAGACTGGCCAGAAAACAATTCTTAGCAACCTTGATCTTGACAAACACTTTTTTGATGTGGTGGATATTGAAGACACACTGGGTATTGATGATGTGCCGCTAAAAACTGCCGCTTCTCTTTGTTCGCGTTTTCCCATTATTACTTCCGGAGGACTGTTGTGTAAGGATGACATGCTTCCCATTGGTCATGTGGTCGATGGTGGCTATGCGGAAAATACCGGGATCGAAACGGCTCTTTCGATATATGAATCTCTTCGAGAGCAGATTCTCCAGCACAATCTTACAAAACCTTCTTATCAAATTGTTCCGATTATAATTTTCATTAAAAACTCAAAGGAGACCAATGAAAGAAAGGTGATCAAATGGTTCATTGATATTCGCACTATGCTTAGCGCCTTCGTTAATGCCTGGGATCGCAGAGCTCCTGTGGGCAACTATCTGGCATCGGATCTGATAAATGAAGTAGGTAAGGATTCGGTTTACTTTAGCATTGAACTTGACCGGTCAACCAAGAAGAATTCTGTAGACCTGCCATTAGGATGGTTTCTTTCTGAAAAGGCAAAGAATGACATCGCGTTAAAATCAAGCAATATCCCCATTGCTAACAAAGTACTTTGCGGCAGGTTGGAGAATTTGCTGAACAAATAGCTTCTCATCACGAATCTCTTTTCCTTATCTTTATTTCAAGCAAGATTGATTGAATTGTCGTGAATAGAAATTCTAATTTAATCCCATGAATACATCCCCAAACCCACCACGTGAGTCTTTAATTATCAGACTCAGCACCCACCTTCCGCTCCTTGAAAAAATATTTGTAGGAGTATTGTGTCTTGGCATATTATTAAAGTATGTGAATATCAATGGTAGGCCGCTCATTTATATCTCCCTTGCGGGATTAGCCGTCGTTTTTTATTTTTTCTCTTTCAGACCGGTTGAAATTGAACATGAAGAAGATGGAGCTTCAGGGTTCATGGATTTATTTGTTGGGACGATAGCTCCTAAACTTTTGGGTATAAGTAGTGCAGTTTCAATCCTCGGAATTTTATTTTATCTGATGAACTTCGGTAACAACGGATACAAACAAATGCTGATGATTGGTGGAAGCACTACTTTCATGGCTTCTTTGGTGCTGGGTTTTGCGTCTGTTACCGGAACAAAAAATATAGATGTAAATCTTCCAATTCTGTATCGCGCCATCCCACTAATGGCTATAGACGTCTACCTTTTTTTGTAAATGGTTCTGCTTTCTAACCGTGATCTACCCGTATCTTGTATCCTCAGACCTGCAACCCAACTATTCCGTACCTTCACATCGAGCATCGCCGCATGGCCCCAATACTATTTTTTCTAATTTTTTGCGTTTCTACTGTTGTTTCGGCACAGACAGATTCGATTTATGTCAGCGATAACCCGGAAAAGCCAGGTAATCTGGTTTCCTATTATGGAATAAAAACTGGTCACGGCGAAGAGACGTATTCAATTACTATTACAGTAACAAACATCAGAAATAATAAGGGGGTCATACGTTTTAAATTTTTTGATGACTCGACTCCATTCCCCCACGATACCGGCTTTTTAAAAGTAGTGGTAGATAAAAAAAATATTGTTGGGGGAACTTTTACAAAAACCTTTTACGGTTTTAAGTCGCAAAGTATGGCCATTGCTCTTTTAGACGACGAGAATAATGATCTTAAACTTGATATGGGCTGGTTCTTTCCGAAAGAGGGTCATGCATTTTCAGATTATTATCACTCGGCACTGCGAAGACCTGTTTACAATGATTTTAAATTCGTTTTGAAGGGAGATAAAAAGGTTGTAATGAAGATGAAATATTACTGAAGTAGCAAGTTCCATGTTGCAAGTAACAAGTTGTACATTCTTGTGATGAGTTCAGGAGAATTAATCCGCGTGACCATAGAATAATCCATAGTTAGTTCCCTTCTTAATGATAGTCAGTGATGTGTTCTCATCAACATTACAATCCATAGAATCTTCTTTATAAGCACATGGAGCAGCAGTAGGGAAAAATTCCGGGTAGACAAGCCGCGCTAATAAAAAAACTTCCTGAAAGGTAAATGCGACTGTGGGAAATGTTGTATCAATAGAAGAGCCGCCTTCTGTTCCAACCCAGGAATAATCAACCCCATTTTCAAATGTCATTTTCTGATAGGCGTAATATTTTTCTTTTTCGGGCGGTGTATTATTTTCTGACTTTATTTTGAACTGCAGCTTAAGATAATTTTGAAAATGACTGGGGTCGCCATCTGAAACAGGCATCGGAGCAAAGCGTGAAAGAAACCCATCGAACATATATCCCTGCTTGTCCCCCTGTTTCACCTTTACCCATGTGCCAGGCACGGCCGTACTTGTAAACGAAACACGCGTGCCCTGATCCGGAAGCACCTCTACTTTTTCTCCAAACTTTACAACCGAAATCAACATAGCTTTTGCGTCAGGCTTTTCGCGAATTGAAAGTCCTCCCTCGGAATAAACATATAAATTGCTTCCCGGTGAGTAGACCTTAGTGAACTTATTGGATTGCGCGGAGACCGTAAGGTTTAAAAGCAATAAAGTCAGCAATGTGAAAAGGTAGAGCGTAGGATTTTTCATAGATGTCTGGGGTATAGTAAATATAGCACATTCATTTTTCCCTTTTAAGTATGTTCTGGTGAGGAATAGTATTGCAATAGGATTGTTACTTTTATGAATCTCCTAATATTTATGAAAGCTTATATTGTTGATGTCGGCATTTCAGACCCTATCGGCCATAAGGATTACTAAAATATTGCTCGTTAATAGTTAATCGCGGATTACGATTAACCAAAAAATATAAATTAAAAAAAATGACAAAATTTATTGAACTGACAGTTTCCGAAGACGAAGAGACAAGGACTATTATGGTAAACACGGCCAGCATTGGCAGGATCTATCAAAATCCACAAGTCACAAACAAAAGCATCGTTGAACTGAATTATCACAGCATCAATGACGCTCCGGTCTATCTTGAGGTTGAAACTCCATACGAAAAATTGAGGTTACGTTTCCTGGAATAAAGAGTTTGACTTTGAAGTCTTTTTAAACTTTCTTTTTTGGGACTTTCGCTCCTGCCCTACGTGCCTCAGACAAGCCAATAGCAATGGCTTGCTTTCTGTCTGTCACTTTTTTTCCACCGCGACCACTTCTCAGTTTGCCGTCTTTCATTTCTTCCATCACTTTTTTTACTTTTTTCTGAGCCCCTGTTGAATATTTTGCCATAGGATTTTTTTGAGTTTTCTTCGACAACAAAAAAAACATGCCAGCATAGTGTAAACAATCAAAACCTTTGCCACGCCGGCAGATGTTACTGATTTTCAGGGATACGCAGCGAAGCTGCCTATCCGTGTTATCATTGTGGTCAAAAGTGCATTCTTACATGATCCGTGTCATCAGTGGGAAAAACCTCCCCCGCTGCATTATGAATCAATACAAACCTTGAAAAAGATTTTTGCGAAAGGGAATAAATTTCCTGTTGCCCTTGTCTAACAGATATAACAAAAGAAAATGATTATGAAAAAGAACATGATGTTAGTGGGATTGATGATGGTAAGCGCAATCATTTTTGCCCAGCACGGTCACGGTAAGTTCGACTCATCTGAAACGGCAACGAAAAGAGCCGATAAAATGAAAACCGAACTTTCACTAAGCGATGATCAATATGCAAAGGTAAAAGCGATTAATGAGAAATTTGCAGCGAGTCATACGAAGTTAAGAAGTGATACGTCTCTTACGATTGGAACTTCGCATAAGAAGATGGAGAAGTTGAGAGCCGATCAAGAGACACAAATAAAAAGTGTCTTGACCAAAGAACAATTAACCAAGTGGACTGCATTTAAAACTAAAAAGGAAGAGGATAGAAAGAATCACAAACGGGGAAGAGGTCATGGTGATAAGGGTTAGTTTATAGGTTTAGTGAGTTTAAAGACCCAGTCCGGTTTTCCGTGCTGGGTTTTTTGTTTAGGTTTTTTGCCACGCCTGTCTGCCGGCGAGGCAGGGACTACACAGATTTTCACGGATCAATGCTGAATTAATAAATGACACAGATGGGGCAGCGAAATAAAAGTCGAAAACATTTCCCCAGATCTCGCATATTTTCGCCGAATTCTAAGAATTCCAGGAAAAACTGCGAGTATTCGATCTGTGGAATCTGCGGAAAATGCATTTCAATCTACTTATCTCAAAATCTAATGATGAAGTTAGAAATATTGTTTTACCTAAAGGTCTTGGAATTTGTAACTAAAAATATCTTGTTAGATGGAATCAATTTTTTTGCATAACTACCAATGATTTTTACCAAGTTATGCAGGAAAGAAAATGCTGGCAGCCGGTGATGTATGAAAGAGAACTCACCACATCGCCAAAAAGTGTTAAGCTTTGTGGAGAACGATTGGTTCTTTGGCGTGATCAAAAAAATGCAATTCATGCTTTAAAGGATTTATGCATACACCGAGGCACGGCGCTTTCTTTGGGGACCATTCGTGGAAATGAAATCGTATGCCCCTATCATGGCTGGAGTTTTAATGGATCAGGAGCATGCACATTTATTCCGCAACTGGAGGACCAGAAAAAAATCCCTGAAAAGGCGAAGATCAATAGCTACAAGTGTCGTTCACAATTTGGTATTGTGTGGGTAGCACTGGAAGATCCGTTGTGGGATTTGCCTGAGATTCCTGAGCTGAATGACAAGAATTGGCATATAGCCGAGACCGGTCCTTTTCCGTGGCAAGCGAATGCATCACGGCAGGTAGAGAACTTTACGGACTTTGCTCATTTTCCATTTGTGCATCCCGGATTATTAGGCGACCCTTCACGCCCGTTGGTGCCGGAACATACGGTTGTCGCAGAAGATCATATATTATTTTATGAAGTTCACCGCCCGGAAGCGACTAACACGGATGAGTTTCCAATTTTTGGCAATCCTACCCAGGAAACTCCCATGCGATGGAACAGCTATAAACTTTATTTACCATTTACTATTGTCCTGACAATCCGATGGGATAATACACCCAATCAAATGATTTATTTTTTTGCTTCACAATCGGTCAGTGACAATGAATGTATTGGATATTGCATCGTTGCAAAGAATTATGGAGAGGATGACAGCAATACTATAAGGAAGTTCGAAGAAGTAATTTTTGATCAGGATAAACGTATTGTAGAATCACAGCGCCCGGAGCAAGTGCCATTTAATTTAGCCGAAGAGCTTCATTTGAAGTTTGATGCTGTTGCACTAGCCTATCGAAGGCAAATGAAAAAGATGGGCTTTAAAAATGAGTGACAACTTTACATGAAGCAAATTAAAACTGTCCTTATTGGGCTTGGCACGGTAAACGTTGGTGTCCTTACTATTCTCAAGGCAAATAAAGAGAGGATCGCAATAGATTATGCGCTTGACTTTGTCATTGTTGGCGTGGCAGATTCTTCCGGTATCGCGATTAACTCCAATGGATTTGATTATCACGAGTTGATTGAATTTAAAAAATTAAAGAAACGGGTTCTGGAACTTCCAAGTTATCTTCCAGGAGTATCAACTGAGGATATTACTAATCATGTGGAGGCGGAGTTGTTGATTGAAAGTTCTGCTGGTAATCTTAAAACCGGTAATCCAGGACTACAGGTGACGAGGCAAGCCTTAAGAAAAGGCTGGTCTGTAGTATTGGCAAACAAAGTTCCGCTCGTATTTGCGTTTGATGAGCTTCATCAACTTTCAAGAGAGTATGGAGGAAGTCTTTCATTTAGTGCCACCGTTTGCGGTGGTCTTCCCGTTATCAATGTGCTACAAAGGGATTTAAAATTAGCCAGACTAAAAAATTTCAAAGGAATATTAAATGCAACCACAAACTATATTCTTAATGAAATTGATAACGGAGGAACACGTGAAGATGCCATTCGTGAAGCGCAGCGACTTGGTGCCGCTGAAGCTGATCCATCTTATGATGTGAATGGTCATGATACGGCAAACAAACTTTTTATAATAATGAAGGCCTTTACAGATTTTTCAGGCCTTATTTCTGACATCCCTGTCACAGGAATTCAGCATATTGAAGTGAATGATATTAAAATCGCAAAGCAAAAGGGAATGACCATCAAGCTTATAGCCCTCGCAGAAAAAGACAATCATCAATGGAAACTGTCTGTAAAGCCGATGGAGGTGAAAAAAAATTCTTTTCTTGGCACCTGCAATGGCTGGGAAATGGGCATTGAGTTACAGACAGACCTCTACGAAAGTATAGCAATGAAGAATTATGAGGCTGACCCTGTAGGAACTTCCGCTGCTGTTATCCGCGATGCCATGCTGATGGTATGTAGATAGCTAATTAGTCGTCCCTTAAAAAGCTGAACGGATAAAGATTAATGGGAATAAGATGAGTTTTGGGTTGGTAAAATCTGCAAGAAAGTGGAGTTTTATATGGAAAACCTTGCATATTTTTTA
>JANYDR010000316.1 GCA_025363495.1 Cyclobacteriaceae bacterium
CAAAAAATAAATATGTTAGTAACTTCTTCAAAGGCAAAAGCATGTATGCGAAGGTAGTGAATTTTTGCCAATGTTTTATAATAAAGTGGTCTCGCCCAGAATCGAACTGGGATCAAAAGTTTAGGAAACTTCTATTCTATCCGTTGAACTACGGAACCAAAATACTAAGCTATAAAGGTAAGAAAATCGAAATGAACAGTCATCAGGAAATAAGTCAGCCTGAGAATTTATATCTACAAAAAGAATGTCAGGCAGACTAAGCCGTCTTAATCCTCCTCGCCTGCAACACCGCACCAATAACAAACAGCACAAAACAAATTCCAATCGCCATCTGAATACGCGGATCATCGGGACTGGATGCCAGCGGTGCATCTAACGGCAGACGCGTAACGGTCTCGGTGATTCCCGGAACTATATGGAAAAAGAAGGTCATTGAATAGCAAACCGTTTCAATGTATGGTGAGCGTTTACCAAAAAGCATCGTTTTCTTTCCAGCCGCAAATGCGATGGCCAGCACCATCAATGTGATGATCCCCAATACATGGGGCTTTCCAAAACCGCCATGCTGAAAAATTCCAAAACCAGTTAAACAAACAACGATGGTGGAAATGATATAGACTTTACCAATCTGATTATCCCACATTATTTTCTTATCACGGATCAACGCAAAAGCACCGGCGGCAACAGCAATTAGACTGATCACAGTATGAAAAACTCCGAGTTGTGTTAAGCCAAACATATCATTTAATGGTTAGGTGTCATGAACGATAGAACAAATCACGGAGCAACTATTAATACACCGGCATCGACACATAGTTAGGATAGAACTTCACATGCTTCTTCTTCACCTCTTCATACATCACTCTTCTCAGCTCATCCAGGTTTTGTTTTTTCTCAGCTGATATAAAAACAACTGTATCAATTCCCTGCTCTTTATACCTTCCGCGGATCTGCTCAAAATCCAATGCTCCGCTCTCTGACGTTACCAAATCGATTTTATTTAGTACTAACACAACCGGGATATTTCCAGCACCAATTTCAGCAAGCGTTTTCGTTACAACTTCGATCTGATTATCATGAAATGGATGGGCCATGTCTACCACATGCAATAAAAGATCGGCTTCACGCACTTCATCAAGCGTGGACTTGAATGATTCAATTAAATGATGAGGCAGCTTTCTGATAAACCCTACAGTATCCGATAATAAAAATGGAATATCACCAATCACCACTTTTCTTACAGTAGCATCCACTGTTGCAAAAAGTTTATTCTCCGCCTTCACATCTGACTTGGCGAGCACATTCATCAATGTCGATTTGCCTACATTGGTATAACCGACCAAAGCAACCCTTACAATGTTTGTCCTGGACTTTCGCTGCGTGACCTTTTGCTTTTCTATCTTCAGCAACTCTTCTTTTAGTAATGAAATTCTATAGCGTATGTTTCTTCTATCTGTTTCAATTTCACGTTCACCGGAACCTCCTCTTGTTCCTGTTCCTCCACGCTGACGCTCAAGGTGAGTCCACATGCGGGTAAGTCGTGGCAATAAATATTGATTCATCGCAAGTTCTACCTGCACGCGTGCCTGAGCTGTTTGTGCGCGCATTACGAAAATATCAAGGATCAGTAAGCTTCTATCGTAGATCCGGATGCGACTATCCATTTCGTCCTGCTTTACATCAGCATTAAGTTCTTTTTCAAGGTTACGCAATTGACTCGGACTAAGATCATCGTCAAAGATCAAATTCTTAACCCGGTTTGCCTGAACAAATGATTTGATTTCCTCAAGCTTGCCTTTGCCGACAAACGTCCGCGAATCCGGAGTTGGTAAGTGTTGAATAAATCGTTTCAGTGTCTCAATCCCTGCCGTTTCCGCGAGGAATGCAAGCTCATCAAGATGTTCATCGATAAGTTCGGGTAATTCCCGATTTGACGCTACGGCTATCAGTATACAGGTGGCCTTAAGAGGTGTTTCGCTTTCCATAAATTAACTTCAAAAATACAGGGTAATTGACCAGTAGTTTTTAGGACGGTTACTTTTATTTAGTTTTGTGGAATTTATAACAATAAAACGCCAAAAAAGCCGTCAAAAGGCTCTATTTCCCGCTCAATGAAAGTCGCAATAGTAATCAATACTTCCTGGAACATTTATAACTTCCGGATGAACTTCGTAAAGACCATGTTAGCGAAAGGATACGAAGTCCACACGATTGCTCCGGTAGATAGTTTTACCCGCCATTTGACTGAAGCTGGTTGCATTCATCATCCTGTAAGAATGGACAGCCGGGGAGTAAACCCAATCAAAGATGTTGCATTGGTGATGGAGCTTTGGTCTATTTACAGATCCGTACGACCCGATATAATACTACATTACACAATCAAGCCAAATGTTTATGGTGCGTTGGCAGCCTCGATGCTGGGCATACCAACAGTCAATAACGTGTGTGGCCTGGGAACAGTTTTTCTGAAAAAGAACTTGCTATCAGCAGTTGCTCTCTTTCTTTATCGATGGACATTTAGGTATCCGAAAAAAGTATTCTTCCAAAACCCAGATGATCGTGATCTGTTCGTTTCAAAAAAGCTTGTTTCCGTAGAATCAACTGATCTCTTGCCTGGGTCGGGCATTGACCTGAAACGTTTTGTACCCGGTCCGTATAAACGAAACAACAAGTTTACGTTTCTGTTGATTTCACGTTTGATAACTGATAAGGGAATTCTTGAATACGTGGAAGCAGTGAAGAAACTAAAAGCACAGGGACTGGAAGCACACTTTCAGATTCTAGGAGCGAAAGATCCAAAGCATCAGCGCGGAATCTCACTTAAAACAATTGACAATTGGATTGAATCAAGTACAATTGAGTACCTGGGCACAACTCAGGATGTGCAACCATTTATACAGTCCGCGGACTGTATTGTGCTTCCCTCTTATCGTGAAGGTACTCCTCGTACATTACTTGAAGCTGCAAGTTGCTCAAAGCCAATTATTGCAACGGATGTACCTGGTTGCCACCAGGTGGTGAAAGATAATTATAATGGATTCCTATGCCGCATGAAAGATGCGGATGACCTTGCAATAAAGATGGGACAGATGGCAGTGATGGATGACAAAACCTTGCGCCTGTTTGGGGAAAACGGACGAAAGAAAATGGAACAGGAATTCGACGAAGTGCTTGTGATTGACAAATACCTTGAAATATTGGCTGGTCTCCAGAAGGCATCATAATATTTCCCACCAGGCTTCATTTTGGCCAGAAATAGGTAGTTTTACTCAGGCATTACATTTTACATGTGAAAATTTTTCTCTTTCAGTTCAGGTTTATCGGGGTCCTGTGTCTCCTTCTATGGGGTTGCTCTACTTATAAGCAAAACATTATGCTGCGACCTCCGGATGACTATAAGTCGCCTGAAGTTACGAAAGAGATACTGAATGCTGAGCGAAACTATATTATTCAAAAAAACGACCTTCTGAAGCTTGAAGTCTTTACTAATAAAGGAGAGCGCATAATTGATCCTAATCCTGAATTGTCGCGACCGACGGGAACTGCAGTAAGTCAAAACCGACCTCAGGTCAATTATCTTGTCGACCTTAATGGAATTGTAAAATATCCCGTGGTGGGGGATTTGAAAATGGAGGGGCTTACACTCCGACAGGCCGAATCGATTCTTCAGGTAGAGTTTGAAAAATATTTTAAAGAATCTTTCGTCGTTCTCACCTTTCAGAATAAACGAGCCATTCTTTTAGGAGCTATTGGTGGACAAGTTATACCTCTGGTCAATCAAAATATTACTCTGGCTGAAGCATTGGCACTCGCAAAAGGTTTGCCTACCGATGCTAAGGCCAAAAATATACGCGTCGCAAGAGGAGATAAGGTCTTCGTGATAGATTTAACCACGATAGCAGGCTTTCAGTCAGGCAACATGATCATTGAACCCGGTGACATAATTTATGTTGAGCCGGTCAGAAGACCATTTGCAGAAGGTTTACGTGACTATGCTGGTCTTTTTGGTTTGGTTGTCAGTACACTGTCAATAATCATTGTTTTACAAAGGGTAAATTAAAACGTGAACAATCTCCCTCCATTACAACGAAGCGAAGCACTCGAGGGAATCGACCTCGACAAGCTTAAGATGCTGGCAAGCAAAAATCTATGGATTATAGTTACTATTTTTTTGACTACCAACCTGGCAGCCTATTTGACTCTTCGATGGACCAAAGACGTATATGAATCTAGTTCTGAATTAAGACTTGAAATAAAACAGGATGCCACCGCTCTGGGCATTAAACAATTAGTAGATGACCAGAACATAAACATAATAGCGGGTGAAATTGAGCAAATGAAATCTGAGTTGTTTCATAGTCGTGTACTTGATTCACTCGACTTATGGATAAGTTATTATAGTATTGGCAACGTTCTCGAATTCGAAATGTATAGGAGTTCTCCCTTCGTGGTGACTTATTCACTGACGGACAGAAGATATTTCGATCAGCCCATTTTTTTTGATTTTATTGATAACGGAAAATACCGGATAAAAATTGGAGAGAACGGAGATGAAAAAGAAATCAAACTAGGAGAGCCGTTTATCGTTGACGGCGGTTCAATAAAGATTACCCTGGCTCCGCAAGCTGTCCCTGACTTCAACAGTCATTTCTTTTTTGTAATAAATAGTAGAGAAAGACTACTGGATTTTCTCTCCCGGAATCTGAAAATTGAACCGATTAATTTTGATGCCAATACTATCCAGATTTCACTTCGTGATTACAATGCAAAGAAAGTATTTATAGTGGTGAATAAGATTGATTCTGTTTACCTCCACTATAGCAATGAACAAAAAAACAGCTCGAATAAGCAGAAGATTGAATGGCTTAATAATGAGTTAAGCCAGGTAGAAGTTAAAATGGAGAATTTCGAAAACTACTTTGAGAATTTTACATTAAAAAATAAGAGCAGCGACGTTGACTCAGACTTGCGGAAAACAATTTTTGTGATTAATCAGCTGGATTCACAGCGATTTGAACTTAATAAGAAAATTACTGAAATAAATACTTTAATGGATGATTTGTCAGCCGGTCGCCTGACATATTCAATGATGCCAAAACCTTATTTACCTGCCTTCATCAATGTCCGAATTGAAGAGTATCAAAAAATTATCAAGGACCAAAGCAAGCTTACTTTATCCTATAAGGATAATACCTTCGCTTACCAGCAAATAGAACAGGAAATCAATTCTTTAAAAAAGGACCTTTTCAATCAACTTACGGAATTAAGAAAGAACTGTTTGACTTCAATGATTGAATTAAATCAGAAAAAAGCGAGACTCGAAAAAGAGTTTGCGACTATGCCAGATAAAAGCACTCAGTTCTCAAAGAATCAACGCTTTTATAAGTTATATGAAGAGTTCTATCTCAGCATGATGCAGTCAAAAGCTGAGTTTGAAATTGCCCAGGCCGGAAGCACTCCTGATTTAAAGATTCTTTCGTCTGCCATACAACCCAGCACACCCGTGGCCCCAAACAGATACATCATCCTCGGAATTGGATTGGTTGGCGGACTGGTTCTGAATTTCTTTTTCATTGGAATCATTTATCTGGTGAATAATAAAATTACAGGACTTCAGGAGATTGAGCGCACAACAAGAGTACCTGTACTTGGTGTGATACCTGAAATCAGGAATAAGACGGAAAGTCCTTTTTATATTGTTGATAATCCAAGGTCAATTGTTAGTGAGGCTATAAGAACCCTTAGAACAAATCTTGACTTTTTTACATCAACAGACTTGAAAAAAGTGATCGTAATTTCCTCCACCGTTTCGGGCGAGGGCAAGTCTTTTCTCGCTATGAATCTCGGAGGCATTCTTGCGATGTCAAAGAAGCGTGTCATACTCCTTGATTTGGATATGCGGAAAGCAAAAATTAACAATCATGCAGATGTTAAAGATCCATCCAAAGGTGTTAGTACCATCTTGATACACCGCAGCAGCCTGCCCGAGAGTATTACCAAAACCTCCGTAGAGGGATTAGATTTTATTCCCGCAGGGCCACATCCGCCCAATCCTTCTGAACTGCTGCTCAACGGTGAATTTGAAGGTCTGATTGACCAACTTCGTCAGCAATATGATTACATCGTCATTGATACTCCTCCGGTAGGACTCGTCACAGACGGGATCATGGCAATGAAGCGTGCCGATCTCTCAATTTATGTTGTTAGGGCTAACTATTCCAAAAAAGAATTCCTTCAAAATTTGGAACGAATTGTTTCCATCAATAAACTTTCCAATGTGGCCATCGTACTTAACGCCTTACCAAGCACAGGAAAAACTTATGGTTATGGCTACTATCAGGAAGACAAAACCACGAAAAAGAATTGGTTGAAACAACTATTTAAATCCTAGCGTGTTCTCATTTTTTTTCCGTAAGCGACCAACAAGATCCTTGATTACAGATATGCATTCACATCTGTTACCAGGGATAGATGATGGTGCAAAGACAAAGGAAGAATCATTCTTTATGATCGATCAACTCCTGGATATGGGATATGAAAAAATCATTACTACTCCTCATATCATGACCGATTATTATGGAAACACGGAGGAGTCAGTTTCAACTGCTTATGAAAAGTTCATGGTGATCCTCCGAGAAGGCGGTTACACACTTCCATTTCATTATGCCGCCGAATACTATTTCGACGAAAAATTTTATAATTCCATAATAAACAAGGAAAAGCTACTTACCTTCGGAAAGCGTCACCTGCTTTTCGAAACCAACGCAATAAGTGAGCCAATGCTTTTAAAAGAGTTGATTTTCTCTGCAACCATTCAAGGCTATAACCTTATCATGGCGCATCCGGAACGGTATCAATACATGACGTTGGAAAAAGCAGAAGACCTCAGGAATCGTGGAGTTTTACTGCAGGTTAATTTACTTTCGTTGGTCGGATATTATGGACCACCGATTCAAAAAATGGCTGAAAAACTTATTGATCGCGGGTGGGTGGATTTATTGGGAAGTGATTGTCATAATATGGAGCATATCATGGTTATAAAAAAAGTCCAGCAATCAAAGTTGTATCGCAAAGCAATCGAGTTGCCTTTATTGAACTTTTCCCTCTGACCATGGTGGCAATCACAGGATCAACTGGTTTACTGGGCGTTCACATTATTGAGAGAATTCAGAAAGAGGCCGGGTCAATTATAGCACTTCACCGACCACATAATGATCAATCATTACCGGAAGGAGTTATTAAACGTCAAGCTGATATTCTTGATCAGGTCTCTCTTCGCGAAGGCCTTGATGGAGCTACCACCGTCATCCACGCTGCGGCTCTTGTTTCATTCAATCCTCGTTGGCAAAAAAAAATCTTTGATACAAATGTTCACGGTACACGCAATATAATTGACACGTGTCTTCAGCTAGGCATCAAAAATTTCATCTACATAAGTTCGGTTGCTGCGCTAGGTCGAGCATCAGGCAGTGCGATAACCGAAGAAAGCAAATGGACAGGTGATTATTCTACAGATTATGCCGAATCAAAATATCTCGCCGAACTTGAAGTTTATCGCGGTGCAGTGGAGGGATTATCAGTAAGCATCGTTAATCCATCTGTTATTCTTTCAGCTGCGCAGCCTTCCAGAAGCAGTGCAACATTGTTTGATTACGTCTGGAATGAGAACATTTATTATACAAATGGTTCCCTTAATTATGTTGATGCCCGCGATGTGGCAGAAGTGGTTGCACAACTTTATTTGAAACCACAGCCAGGAGAAAAATTTATTCTTTCGGCGGGCTCGCTTTTATACCGTGATTTCTTTTCAAATGTTGCAAAACGGTTTCGTAAAAAACCACCGTCCATTAATGTTTCAAACGGCCTTTCGTATTGGGCGGGATGGGCGGAAGAATTAAGGGCCTTTCTTTTGAGCAGGGAGCCCCTCGTTACCCGTCAATCGGCCAGAATGGCCATACAATCCTTTCAGTACGATAATCAAAAATCCCTGAATACGCTTGGAATAAGGTTCCGAACACTCGAGGAAACCCTCGATTGGTGCTGTGAGGACTATTTGCGAAATGTTAAGACTAACAATTAAAATATCCAAGTAGGAGTTAGTCTATTATTACCACACTTTTGGAGGTAAATGGGGTCTGAAATTTATTTAGACCCTCATTTTTTAATAATCATGACCAGTTTTGTATTTTGGTCAAACCCTTTAAGAATGGCGCAAGAATTCAGAAAACGGGAGGAGGAAGAGGAGTTGATCAGGAGTTTTGAAGATATTCTCAAAAGGAAATCAAGCGCCTTTTTTGATCTTGAGGCATACGAAACGATCATCTACCATTATCTGGATCGTGGAAAACACAAAAAATCCCTCGTGGCTGTCACTATGGCCATGGAGCAATACCCCTTTTCTACTGAATTGATTGCAGTAAAGGCCCAGATTTTATCTAATCTGCAGCGTTACGAAGAAGCTCTTGAACTACTTGA
The DNA here is from genome assembly GCA_025363495.1 of Cyclobacteriaceae bacterium. Taxonomy (GTDB): domain Bacteria; phylum Bacteroidota; class Bacteroidia; order Cytophagales; family Cyclobacteriaceae; genus ELB16-189. Next base: position 8,476 of record JANYDR010000316.1, read on the forward strand.
GCAGGCTCTGAATCTGCATCCAACTGACCTCGACATACTGCTTTCGATGGGCTCCATTTTTTCATTGCAGGGATTGCATGAAAAGGCCATCGAACTTTATGAACAGGCTTTAACGATGACAGAGGATGACAAGGATGAGATTTACTATAGCCTGGGCCTCGCGTATCAAAGCAAAGAAGAATTTGATCAGGCGATCGAATGTTATAAAAAATCAATTGAAGAGAACCTGAATCACGAAGGCTCCCTTTACGAACTTGCCTATTGCCTCGACGTTGTAGGTCAATTAGAAAACAGTTTATCCTACTATAAAAAATTCATAGACGAAGATCCTTTCTCTGGTCCGGCATGGTATAACCTTGGCATCGTCTGTAACAAACTTGAGCGTTACGAAGAAGCAATTGAAGCATATGAATACGCTATTGCGTTAGATGATAATTTCGCTTCTGCATGGTTCAATATGGGTAACTCCTTCATGAACAAGCAGGAATTTGAAAAAGCATTGGATGCATTTAAAAAGACAATCGACATTGAGGGGCCGAGTCCTGAAGTTTATTGCTGCATGGGTGCTGCTCATGAAGGACTCGAGCAGTACGATCTTGGCTTGAAATTTTTTCAGAAGTCTACCAAACTCGACTCCATGTATGATGAAGCTTGGTTTGGCGCAGGAAGCTGTCTTGAAAAGCAAGAAAAATGGTATCAGGCTCTTCATTTTTTTAACAAGGCCGTTAAGCTTAATTCACAAAATGCTGACTATTGGAAAGCCGCTGCGCATGCTGAGTTTAAAATCGGCAACACCATCTCCGCCATCAGTGCATACGAAGAAGCAAGTCACCTCGGAGCAGATGATAAAGAGATATGGCTCAATTGGTCATTCATTTATTATGATCGTGGAGAATATGAAAAGGCAGTTGAAGTTATGCTGCAAGGAATGTCAGAGATTCCTGATGATCCGGAATTCTTCTATCGCATTGCCGTTTACCTCATAGAAGCAGGCAAATTCAAAGATGCCTTCAACTATCTTGAAAATGGTTTAATTTTGAATTTTGAAGGACATACAGTCCTGTTTGATTTCTTCCAAAAGCCTGAAACACAAAAGGCATTATATAAGATCATCGACCAATTTAGAAAAGATAATCCCGCATGAATTACACGTTGAATAATCTTCCTGAGCGAACTACCAAGCCCAGGCAAATAGGATATACTATGGCCATGGACAAGGGCTTGAGTCTGCGGCAGACAGAAGACTTTGTTAGTAACTGTGCGGATCATGTAGACATTGTAAAACTCGGATGGGCAACTTCCTATGTAACTCCTCATTTAAAAGAGAAGATAAAAGTTTATAAAGATGCAGGTCTCCCTGTTTATTTTGGCGGTACTTTATTCGAAGCATTTATTATCCGTAATCAATTTGATGATTACCGTAAGTTGTTAGACAAATACGATTTGCAATTTGCCGAAGTGTCAGACGGGTCTATCGATCTTGATCATGATAAAAAATGTGATTATATCAGAAAGTTAACTCCGCAGGTAACGGTTCTGTCTGAAGTAGGTTCAAAAGATGCAGATAAGATTATTCCTCCTTATCAATGGATCGACTTGATGCAAAAAGAACTTGAAGCCGGGGCCTGGAAAGTAATCGGAGAAGCACGTGAAGGTGGTAATGTA
>JANYDR010000323.1 GCA_025363495.1 Cyclobacteriaceae bacterium
GTCAAACAGCGCAAATGAATTTCTTGAAGTGGTTGTAATTGACACCGGTATAGGCATGACGCCCCAACAAGTCTCAAACCTCTTTCGGACTGACTCAGCACAAACTACTTATGGCACCCAGGGTGAAAAAGGTACCGGACTGGGATTGCTGCTTTGTAAAGAAATGGTGGAGAATAATGGTGGTAGACTAGAAGTGAGAAGCGAAGTCGGAAAAGGGAGTGAGTTTCGCGTGTTTTTAAAGAAAGTTTAAATTCTCCCCGCATTGCTCTGTTCAAATCCTTTCGGGATATTTGTTTGGCATGAATTTCATCAAAATTTTTGTTGTCTCCGCGTTGCTGATGATTCATATTTCATGCAGGGAGAAATCCATTCTCGAAAGAGAAGAAAATAAAACGGAATCAACTTCAATTCAGAAAAATAAACTAAAAACAGATCGACTCGCCGACATTCCATTGGGCTCAACCCTGGCCTCATTGGATCTTGACCATTATGAGTCGTATGGCGAATTTATTGGTAATCATTTTTTAGATTTCTACTACATTGACAATCCCACTTATCCGCCCTTGGGCATAAATTCAAAACAGCTAATGCTTTATTTCTCAGATGGCTTACTGATAAAGAAGAGATATACTTTTGAGAACGATATCGTTGCAGATATAGAAAATAAATTTCTTAAGGAAGAAAATTATGTTATTCCTAAGGGCATGAAACGTTTAAATCTAACGTTCAAAACAAAAAGTCTTAGTTATGTTAGAGGGGATTCGTTTATGCTATATGAGTCTTTAAAGTGAAAATGAAGAATATTTGTTCTTCATTGCTTATAAACAAATGTAAATACTATTTTAATTAAAAATGAAAGTTGTTTTAAAATATTTTATTTCAAATTCGAAAGCAACGATTGAAATGCCTGTATCATGATCATATTAAGACTTAACGCTTAAACAAAACAAGGCTGGAATTTGTATCTTCCTTTCAATAATGATGGATTGCTCGTTGATAGGTGACTGATCACAGATTACTTCTCACAATTATCACCAGCGAGTTAATTAAGAACGATAAGTCTTTCACTTAGATAATCAGTGAAATACTTAACACTGCCCCATCTTAATTTTCAATTAACCGAAGACAGCTTGCTTTCAAGCCTCTTCCCCGTGGTCTTTCCCCACTGACACATTGATTCCATAATCGGGATAAGTGTTCGTCCCTTTTCCGTTAAGGAATACTCTACCCTGGGAGGCGTCTCACCGAATACCTTCCTGCTTATGAGCATATCATTCTCAAGTTCACGCAACTGCTCTGTCAGCATTTTTTTTGATACTGTTGGAATAAAGACAGTCAGCTTTCCGAATCTGACAGGTCCCCCCATCAGAGTGAACAGGATTATAGGCTTCCACCGACCGCCTATAAACTGAACAGTCCTGGTAACGGGGCAATCAAGTGGATTGTGAAAAATTTTTCCTGGCATTTGGTTCATTAGTTACGTTTCAGTTACCACTATTTTAATGGTTACTCTTTGGTAACCCGTTTCGAATAGCAACTGTTAATAGTTTCTTTACGAAACTATTAAATAAAAATAAGTTATGAAAACAATCTTATCATGTATCCTTTTCATCTGTTCAATTATTACCTCAGAAACAATGGCACAGAAAGACATCCTTAAAGAGACCGGTAAAAAAGCCATTGGGCGTTGGCAAAGTATTTCTGGTGAGATGCGCCTCAACAAAGTCACGGGACAAAAAAGTTATCTCAAAAGAGAGTTTCTTACTCAGGAAAAAACAACCGAAGGACGATTCACATTTTATACTGATTCAACATTCACTCAGCCCTCTATGAGGGTAGTTTTCGGCGGTCCTTATTCGATGGTTGGTATCAATGAGAATGTTCCAGGAGCCGTTAATGGAAATTTTGAATTTGCTTACTTAAAACTTACACCCCTGAATGAGTACGCTACTCAATGGTTAAACAGTGGAAAACCGAATACCTGCGGCACGGGGAAATTTGAAACCAATAAAGAAAAGGATACTACTCCCACAAAGGGATGTGCACTTCTTAACATATTTACCGACGGCCGTAGTACAGAATATGATCTCGTAAAAGTGGAAGGAGATCTGCTTTACTATGGAACACGTCCCGAAGATGGATCAGGACTTGACTCTCCATCCAAGAGACCCAAAGCGTTACAGGTAGCCGTGAAGAGGATGAAATAATGAAGAAGGTCTGGTTGTCTTCATTGTTATTGCTGGAGATTCTGTCTGATTTAAATTGTCACGCACAGAACAAAGATTCAATAAGAACTCAGCTTTCAATTTCCCTTCAGGGGAGCTATGTACAAGAATTAACTACGCGAGGGATCTTTCCCTTGCGTAGTTATTATTCCATTGAAAGCAGAAAGATTGCCTGGCGACAGTCGAACTATTACATCTTCGGTTTGCTTAATGATCAGCAGCGTGAGAATGAATTTTTTAACAGAACAGAGATGATCATAAGTCCCCGTAAATTCATTTATCCGTTGGCCGTCGGCGTATATGAATTCAGCGCTATCCGGAATATCAGTCATCGTACTTTTTTTGGAGCAGGTCTTGGGGTCGATTTGATCAAAAGTAAAATACAGAGCTTATCATTGAATACAGTTTTAGCCCACGAGCAAACAGGCTTCGTTAAAATGGACGGATATGAAACTACACGATTAACCTTTAGAATTTCAGGAAAGCATTCCTTGCAGAATGGTCATCTGTTCATTAGTCATGATTCTTTTATAAATTTTTCCGTAGAGGGGAATAACAATTTTCGTTGCCGACAAGTGATCAGTCTAAACTTTCCAATTCATAAAGGTTTGGCGTTCGGGATATCAAGTGATTACTCATACGAAGAAGTAATTGAACCAGGAAGTAGAAACAATTATTGGCAGGCAACTGTGGGGCTAAACTATTCGAGATAACAACCGATCTCTTC
>JANYDR010000336.1 GCA_025363495.1 Cyclobacteriaceae bacterium
TTCCAGTCCTCCCAAATACAATACCTCAATCTGTTGCGCAACCAGCCGTCGATATCTTTGAGTTTGGCTTGAACACTTGCCATACGGAAGTAGTTTATCCATCCTCGCTGAATTTCTTTCAGCTTTTTGATACGCTCATCATAATAGGTACTAAAACATAACTTGACAAAGTAGGAAAAGTTAAATTTTCTAATTGTATGCCATTTCAATTGTGTTGGATTTAAATTAAAATAGCTGGGAAACATCCTGAATTATTTCGTTAGGCAAATAACAATTTACGGGATATTATTATCGTCATCTCTCCCCTAAAACCTCCACGAAACCACTCCATGTATCGTCTGAATAAAATCATTCGTCTTATCAAGCCAAATAAACTTTGCCTCGCCGCCCACGGCCAACTGTCGGGTAAGGTGATATAAATAAAGACCGGAAAGCTGCACGTTGGAGTAAGAAATAACGGTGCTGTTACTGCTTTCATTCCCGGTGCTGTTCACAGAAGATTTCATGATGACAATCCCGGTTCCTGCCGTCACATAAAAATTCTTCACCATCCTCATCCTCACGTTGGCCATGAGAGGTATGATAGAAAGATCAACGTTGCCGTCACCCTGCTTCAAATCAACACGATATAGTTTGTAATATCCTGTTTCAACCCCAAGACTCAAGCGATGCTCTGGTTCCCACATGATTCTGGCCGACGTTCCTAGGTAGTTATTTTTTATTCCATTATGTCCAATCACAAGATTGTCGTAATAATGCGTCCAGCCAGATCCAACTTGTATTGACATTCTCAACGTAGTATCCATCTTCTGACAAGTGGCTTCAGTGGTAATTACTACAAGAAGGAAAAGAAGTACTTTATAAGCTTTCATTATTCCTGCATATAAAAATAATACGACGTCATGGCTGAATAATTACTTAGTAATCCGTCAAACTCTCCCTCCTGGATAAATTTCTTCATGAAATTCTGATCATCGATTGTCCAGCAGAATACTTTGCGACCCTCTGAATGCATCTCACGGACCTTATCAACCTGAGTACCTAATGTCCATCGGGGACTCCAAACCTGCGCACCGGTTCTTCTTACATCATCAGGGTCCAGTTCACATAATGCCAGAATATTTTTATAGTTTGGATATGCAAGGAATTCCTCAATCATGGCATTGGTCGGAAGGCCAATCCAGATGTCCAGGGTCCTGCCGGCCTGCCGGGCACGCGCCAATGCCTTTTGCTGTAAGGGTATTACCGCTTTGATTGCAGCAGGATTATCTTTCATATCAAGCCATACTGCCTTTAACTCAGTGCTGTCTACAACAAAAGTGAGCGCATCATCCAACTTTGGAACCTTCTCTCCGTGAAGTAGTCTGACATAAGTTGAAATCTGATCAAACGTATAATCTTCCACTGCACCAATTAATGGCCCCTTGGTGGTCAAAAGAGTATTTAAGTCCTCATCATGATAGATCATCGGCACTCTGTCCTTTGTTAATCGGATATCAATTTCAATTCCGGTGGTACCAAAAGCCTTGGTGTACCTTATCATCTCTATGCTGTTTTCAGAAAAAGGAAGATTATCCGAATTTCTTCCCCCAGAACGGTGTGCCATTATATAAAATTTAGAGTCCATGACTTTCTGTGAGAATGGACGGACATATTCCATAATGAGTTCAGTAGAAGGCAATGCCTCTCCTATTGAATAAGTACCCTGAATAATTATGGCTCCAGGTGTCTTGTTAAGAATATTCTTGCCTCCTTTGCTTTTGGAAATTCTTAGAATGACAAGCCCGGTTTTATTATTAGATGAATACCTCCAGTAACCTTCTAAAAAAATTACCGAATCAAGGTGAACAGCATTCATCACAAAATAACATCCTTGTGTCTCGCTGAATAATGACAAATCTTTACCGTGCCATTTCAGAACTGCGTTTGGACCAAACAGCTCACCCCCGCTTGTTATTGCATAAACCCCTTCCATTAATGGATGAGCATCTGCTGGAATAGGATTGCCATCTGTCAAAATTGAGTTAGGGGTAGTGGGAATGAACGCATCATTCTCACGAATACAGCTGTACAATGCAGTGAACAGTAAAAGAAATAAAAGAACGATATGGAAAGATCTTCTTTTCATAAAATTAGTCCAAGAGAAATTTCCGGAACATTGTAATAGCGATTAAACGTACTGAATGCCGCCCAAGCGATATAGTCGAACTTGACATAATTATTTTTTAAGCCAAAAATAGCGACGTGATTTTTCCAGAGTCGTTGCTCCATGTATAAGCCCACGCCAAAACCATTGTAAAAATTCTTTTCATCAGAGATAACATTCTCACCGGTTCTGATTTTAACACGCCCCACGATACTTAAGTCACTTTTAAAAGTAAAAGCTATGTCTTTATAGCGATATCCAAAGGCGAAATTGGGATTGTGAATTGTTGCTGTCACACGTGTATCAAAATCCAATAAAGAGAGTCCACCATACACGCCGGATATATCATAACCGATATTAAAAGAGAATTTATCATTGAATTGCTTGTTCCAGCGAAACCCGACCGAAAGCTGATTGGAAATGCCAATTGTTCCAAGGTTCATTACTCCCGTAAAATTTTTTTTCAAACCAATACGACCCTGTACATTCAGAAATGGAACATGGTATGATCCTTCCAGCCACTGCTCTGGAAACTTAAACTTCTCCATCAGGACTGCTATTTTAATCCTGCGTAACTTTGGAGTCTGGGGATAGAAAAGGCTGGCGTGAACGATATCAAATTCCTTTTCAGTCTTTTTATCCTGAGCTAACGAAAGTGACGTCGCCAACAAGAATGATAGCAGAGAGAGAGTTTTTTTTACTGAAATCACACCAGATACTTTTTTGCAGCGCTGTTCATATCTATAAAATAATCATGCCAACGGCCTGCTTTCTGATGGTGTTTCTGTTTATGGGGAATATTCTATCAACCGCTCAATCAAATTCAAAAGAGATTGCCTTTGTGAGCGATACACAGGCTCCGATGTGGGTTGAAACTGTATTTCTGAAGGCCAACCAGAATCAAAGGGCAACGAAGATGATCTTTGAAGACATTGCCAAAACGAAACCCCTGGCTGTTTACATTTTAGGAGATGTGGTCTCATTGGGTTATCGCAATAATAAATGGGGAACTATAGATAAATGTATTGGAGACTGTAGAAAAAATGGCATTGAAGTTCATGCAATCCTGGGCAACCACGATGTAATGGGTCGTTCAAAAAAAGGTGAAGCAAATTTTCAAAAAAGATTTCCAGATCACGTCCGCACGGGATATGTCAGTATTATGGATTCCGTTGCGGTCGTTCTTGTCAATTCAAATTTTGGGACACTAAGTTCAACTGAGATCTCAAATCAGCAGGATTGGTATGAGCAAGCATTAACAACATTGGACACTGACCCACTGGTAAAAGCTATTATCGTAACGTGTCATCATGCTCCGTACACCAATAGCAAACTGGTTGGATCATCAATACCCGTTCAGGAACATTTCGTTCCGGCTTTTATAAAATCACATAAAGCCCTTCTTTTTATAACAGGGCATTCTCACACATTCGAGCATTTTAAAAAATCGGGGAAAGATTTCCTG
>JANYDR010000339.1 GCA_025363495.1 Cyclobacteriaceae bacterium
GGGGCAATGAAGCTGACATCATTGAATCCGGAATTGTAGGGGATATCTTTATGTATCATCTGAGTCGTGGGTGAAAAGAGCACTTGACCGGCAGCAATGGGGAAATAATTCATTTCAACTCTTTGCACAAATAGCAGAGAACTCCGACATGCAGGCGGTCAGCAATAAGATCATCGATTCAAAGAACAAGAACGTAGCGGAAGAGGACAAGAAATATAAGCAGCAGATCTTCCTTCATCCGATGAAAGACTGGCATCTACAGTCCAGCTGGAAAAACGGAATAAAAACCGGCGGTCTCATCCAGTACGTGTGGCTTTTCTCCACCGTTGGAATCTTTGTGCTGCTGCTGGCTTGTATAAATTTCATGAATTTAAGTACGGCACGTTCAGAGCAGCGGGCGAAGGAAGTAGGTATTCGCAAATCCATTGGCTCTGTGCGTTCACAGCTGGTTAGCCAATTTCTAAGTGAATCGTTTCTGGTAGTGATACTTGCCTTTATTCTCGCCAATCTCCTCGTATTACTTGCCCTTCCATCGTTCAATCAGCTTGCGGATAAAAAGATTGAGTTTCCGTTTAATAACATTTACTTCTGGGCGATAAGCTTTGGATTTGTTGCTATCACAGGATTTCTTGCCGGTAGTTACCCTGCACTATACTTGTCATCCTTTCAACCCGTCAAAGTTCTCAAAGGAACATTTCGCGCCGGAAGATTCGCTTCCTTACCAAGAAAAGTTTTAGTGGTAGTGCAATTCACCATTTCCGTTTCGATGGTTATTGGAACGATAATCGTTTATAACCAGGTACAATATTCCAAGAACCGTTCTGTAGGCTACGACAATGAACGTCTTATTATGATGCAGATGAAGTCGCAGGACTTTAAGGATAAGCTTGATGTACTCACGAATGAACTGAAAGCAAACGGAGCAGTGGAGGAAATGTCAGAGTCATCCAGTCCGATGACCGGGGTGTGGTCTAACAACGGAGGCTTTAGTTGGGAAGGAAAGGACCCTGGCGTGGATGGCGAATTCGGAACGATATGGATAACACATGATTTCGGAAAGACGATCAATTGGAAAATAAAAGAAGGCCGCGACTATTCGAGAGAATTCTTAAGTGATTCATCTGGCATCATCCTGAACGAAGCCGCCGTAAAATTCACTGGCCTTGAAGATCCGATCGGGAAAACGATCAAATGGGGAGACGAAGGTGACTATAAAATCATTGGTGTTGCCCAGGATGTGCTGATGGAATCACCGTTCCGTCCAGTCAAGCCAATCGTTTACTTTATTGCCAAACCAGCTTATCTAAATTGGGTGGACCTTAAGCTAAGTGCAAACAAGCCCATCCGCGAATCTCTTGCCAGTATAGAGGCGGTTTTCAAAAAACATCTTCCTGCCGTTCCTTTTGATTATCAATTCGTAGATGTTCAGCACGCCATGAAGTTCGCGTCGGAAGAGCGTATTGGAAAACTTTCAGGCGTGTTTGCCGTGCTTGCGATATTTATCAGCTGCCTTGGACTATTTGGACTTGCTTCATTTGTTGCTGAACAACGTACTAAAGAAATCGGTATCCGAAAAGTACTTGGAGCATCGGTAACAAATCTGTGGAAGATGTTATCAAAAGATTTTGTGTTCCTGATCATAATTTCAAATATCATTACCATTCCCATCGCCTATTACACGTTGGGAAATTGGCTTAAGGGTTATGATTACCGGATAGAGATCAGCTGGTGGACGTTTGCCATTGCATGTCTGGGATCGGTAGCGGTTACTTTATTAACGGTGAGTTATCAGGCAATACGGGCGGCAGTGATGAATCCGGTGAGGAGTTTGAAGTCGGAGTAGGCGGTAAAGTCTGGAGTAGGATTCTTAAGATTTATAGGATTATAAAATGAGTACTCTATAATAGCTCCTCCCTCTCCTAAAAGGAGAGGGCCGGGGTGAGGTCAAATTGTTGTGAACGATTCTTTAACTGAAAACTCACTTTGAAAGACAAACAAAAATCCCCACCCAGACTTCCCAGCAGCTTGCTGCGTCGCTTCTTGCGCGAGGATTTATTAGAAGAAGTAAGTGGTGACTTAGAAGAAAAATTCTACGCATTACAAAAAACATCACCATTAAAAGCTAAAATAAATTACTGGTACCAGGTACTTAATTACACAAGACCCTTCGCCATAAAGAAACCAACACCATCATATTCAAACAATCCCGCCATGTTCAGAAACTACTTTAAAATCAGCTGGAGAAATTTATTCAAGCAACGAATGTATTCCGCCATTAAGATCGGTGGATTTGCCATTGGCATTGCTGCATGCTTCCTGATAGCCTTGTATATCCAGGATGAGTTACGTTACGATATTCAATACCCGGACCGTGACCGCATCTATCGCGTGATAAGCGGCTATAATGATGAAGGCAATCAGCGGTATGGCGTTTGGTTCCAGGCACCGTTCGCCAAAGCTATCAAAGAAGATTTTCCTGAAATAGAAAAGTCAGGGAGATATATGTCAAGCGAACTCTTTGGAGCAGGCAGTAACCAGATACGACCTTCCGAGAGTCCTGATAACAATTATGAAGAAGGATTTGTATTCATGGATCAGGAGCTGCTGGATATACTCAAGCCAAAGATGATCTATGGAAACCCGGCACATGCTCTTGACAAACCTATGTCTATGGTGATCACCAAACGCATAGCTGATAAATATTTCCCAAATGAAAATCCTGTAGGAAAATTGTTCGTAACCAACAACAGAGATAAAAATCCCTTTACGATAGGTGGTGTTATTGAAGATTTCCCTCCCACCTCACACATCAATTTTGATTTTTATATGACGATGAAAGGTGAGGAATTCTGGGAAGGTGAACAGGATTACTGGGGTGCCAATAATTACCCAACCTATATTCTTCTTCGTCCGGGTGCCAATCCCGCAGCGCTGGAAGAGAAAATGAAAAGTGTCATTGAAAAATACATGCTCCCCCTTTGGATAAAGCAAAAAATGCCGAATGCAAAAG
>JANYDR010000349.1 GCA_025363495.1 Cyclobacteriaceae bacterium
CAACCATAGCTGGAGACTGGACAGTAGATTACCTATTGACGCCAGACGGAAAATTTAAAGTAAAAATGTATAGTCGTTCCAGCGTGAATCAGCTTCAAAGCTCATTAAATACACAGACAGCCGCGATTACCACAGGAGCAAGCTTTATATACACTCAAAATTTTAATCAGTTCAAGGATTTGTTACGTTCGGCACGGGAGAAAAGAAGAAAAGAACTGGAAAAAAATCCTTCGCTGAAAGATATCGATGAGACTAAAGGAAGCAATTAGCGTATTCATCCAACGTCTCTCCAAAAGCGGGCTAACCATAACACGCTTAAAAGGTGTTTTGGCATTTTCTCTTGGAGTTTATTCATTGCTTATGCTTGCATTAGGGTATGCATGGTACTCGCAGCAATGGGGTTCTTCGTTTCATTTCTTTGATGATGCTGCCGAGTGGAAGCAAATGGACAAGTTCGCTCATTTCTTCTGGGCCTTTCAGGTAAGTGCCGTAGCCACGCGACTGCTGACGTGGGCACAACTTGATTCAAAGAGGGCGGCGCGGGCGGGCACATTGCTTGGATTTCTATTTGTTTCTTCAATAGAAATTTTTGATGGCTTTTCGGAAGATTACGGTGCTTCAATTTTTGATGTACTGGCAAATGCCGGTGGCTGCATTGCCTTCGTAGCCCAACGATTGATCTGGAAAAAAATAATGATCTGGCCTAAGTTCTCATTTCACCCTACTTCTTTTGCCCCACTGAGGCCAGCGATGCTCGGAGATGGGTTACTGGCAGAAATATTAAAAGACTATAACGGTCAGACCTTTTGGTACAGCGCAAATTTCAAAATCATTCCGTTGCCATCGTGGCTCACACTGGCGGTCGGTGTTGGTGCTGAAGGAATGGTTTATAGTCGTGATAGTGAGAATGAGTTAATGAACCTCTCCCCCTACCGAAAATACTTCCTGTCATTTGATTTGAATCTATCGAATGTACAGACATCATCAAAAATTTTGAACTCGCTGCTGAGAATATCAAATATTATAAAATTTCCGGCGCCCACGATTGAGTTTTCAACTCATGGGGTAAGGTTCCATCCAATTTATTTTTAGTTGATAGACTTATAATAGGAATTTAGCCACAAAGGCACAAGGACACAAAGAGAACGCACCGAGTCTTTCAATAATCCTGTGTGCCGTTGCGGCTCGCTTCTATTCTTATCAATATCGTTCAAAAGCTTCATCTTACTGTTTTAATTGTTAAGAAATCCTTAATTTCATAGCTGCATTTCGCGAACCACCATCAACTGACAAGCAACTATGGACTTTACATCCTTCATGAAAAAATACGCTGACGAGATCAATGGTCAGTATATAGAATACAACAAAACTCTTTCTGTCATCATTGTTCCTGTCGCAGGAAACAGATTTCAGACCGTCACTGGCAATATCAAACAGAGCAGCCTATACAACCGGAAAGTAATCACGTTTACTTCCAAAGTATGCCCGATGACAGATTCGATAGATTTCAAAATGCTGTTAGAACAAACAGCCTTCTTTAACTATTGCCGTTTCATGATAAGTGAAAACTACATCCAGGTTGAGGCTGTTTCTTCTTTGGACGGAGCTTCAGAAGATGATATTAAAGAAATGCTTCAGGAGGTAGCAAATCTGGCGGATCAGTATGAGATGAAGTTAACGGGGGCGGATATACATTAAAAGTTTAAAGTAGAAAGCATAAAGCTAAAAGCTTGCACTTCCTCAGATTGGGGATTCACTCCTATAAAGACTTACTACTCACTTATAAATAGCAGAACTCCTGCCAAGACAAATCTCAGGCTTTTAACTTTAAGCTTTCTACAAATCATCTTATTATACCAACTTTAACTTATCTTTGCCTTGCAAGCTGCTTTATCGCTTCCCCGACTTGTCGGGGGGGAGGAAAGTCCGGGCAACACAGAGCATCGTACTTCCTAACAGGAAGGCCCCGAAGTACATAATTACTTCGGGGACAGAAAGTGCCACAGAAAATAAACTACTTCATCCCGACGTGTCGGGACGGGGAAAAGGTGAAAAGGTGAGGTAAGAGCTCACCGCTTCGATGGTGACACCGGAGGCAGGGTAAACCTTACGAGTTGAAAGGCCAAATAAGTGACGCCCGTTTACGGAATAGCGGCTCGTTATTGATCCCGCGTGCGGGGTCAGCGTCATGGGTAGGCTGATAGAGTCCGTCAGCAATGACGTGACCAGACAAATGATAAGGGCCCTGAAGGAACAAAGTCTCCGTCAGGGGACAGAACCCGGCTTACAGGCTTGCATTTTTTTAACATGAAACCTGTTACGTGAAAGCGCGGCAGGTTTCGCTATTTTTAGGCATCCTAATCTCTAACAAAAATTTTTACGTTTGATTATGTCAAAAATCCTGATCATTGAAGACGAGGCCAGCATTCGCGCTGTATTGAAAGAAATTCTATTAGATCAAAAAGAACTAAAGCTGGAGGTGGACGAGGCGAAAGACGGAGCAGAAGGTCTCCAACTGCTCGAAATACATTCTTATGATCTTGCATTTTGTGATATCAAAATGCCAAAGATGGATGGCATGGAAGTACTTCAAAAAGCCAAAGAGAAAAATATTAATACTCCCTTCATCATGATTTCCGCCCATGGTACAACTGAGATGGCGGTCGACGCAATTAAAATGGGTGCTTATGATTTTATGCAGAAGCCACCCGATCTGAATCGTCTTCTTATAACCGTCCGCAATGCACTCGACAGAAATTCTCTTGTTAAGGAGACAAGGTCATTACGCAAAAAAGTATCCCGAAAATTTGAAATGATCGGCGAGTCGCCTGCCCTTGAACGCGTACGCGAAATGATTGAAAAGGTAGCACCAACGGAAGCACGTGTTTTAATCACTGGGCCCAATGGGAGTGGCAAAGAATTAGTAGCACGCGCGATCCACGAAAAAAGCAAGAATAGCGAAGGTCCTTTTGTTGAGGTCAACTGTGCGGCTATTCCAAGTGAGTTGATTGAGAGTGAATTATTTGGTCATGAAAAAGGATCTTTCACTTCTGCTATAAAACAGCGAATTGGAAAATTTGAACAGGCAGAGGGCGGAACATTGTTCCTGGATGAAATTGGCGATATGAGTCTTGCAGCACAAGCAAAAGTATTGCGTGCCTTACAGGAGAATAAGATCACTCGTGTTGGCGGTGACAAAGACATTTCAGTGAGTGTGCGTGTTATTGCAGCTACTAATAAAAATCTCAAAAAAGAGATTATGGAGAATCGCTTTCGCGAAGACCTTTATCACAGGCTGGGTGTGATACTGATTGATGTACCAGCTCTCACCGATAGAAGAGAAGACATCCCCTTATTAGTAGAAAAATTCCTAAAGGATATCTCTGAAGAGTATGGTTCAAAGAAAAAGGAAGTCGACGCGAAAGCTATAAAGCTACTGGAAGTTCATCCCTGGGCCGGGAATATTCGCGAGCTTAGAAATGTGATAGAAAGACTGGTAATCATGGCAGGAGATAGTATCCGTGCCGAGGATGTGAAGAGGTATTTGTAATTCGTCCGACGACTTCAAGTCGTCCTACGAATGACTAAATCTTCTGCTCGCTGTTTTTCTTAACTTCTTTCTTGCTGTAAGTTGGGCAAGTATACGTGCTGCAAGAGGTAAGAAAGCCTGCAAGTGCAATAACTGCTAAAATTCTTTTCATAATTGTGCGGGTTAGAGGAAAACAAAATTAGCAAACCTGCCCTGTTTCACAAGCCTGACGTAAGTTTTTGTCATTTTGTCGAGAAAAACAACTATCCGACCATTAAATTACAACCACGGATATCGCTGTTATCCAACCTGCCAAGTACCTCAAAATGACCATTCTGGTACAATCTGCCTAAATCCTGAGTTTCGATAAACGAGCACGAATACCGATTTGCAAGATCAATCACATTAATTGTGCCTGCTGTACTGTTTTCCAGGCTAAATGGGTCATTCACTTCCCTTAACAGGACCCGCATTGAAGGTGGGCAGCGAAATAACCCTTCCCCAAAAGAATATGCCTGTGAAAGAAGCTCCGTCATTCCATATTCGGAATATACGGTTGAGATATTGATATTCTTACAAATAATCTCATGGAGTTCTTGTCTGGTAATCTCCTGTCGCCTGCCTTTCATACCTCCGGTTTCCATCACAATGCAATGGCTTAGATCCGCATCAAATTGTTCTGCCAGATCAAGCAAGGCAAACGAAACTCCCAGCAGCAATACCTTCTTACCTCCCCTTAATTGCTCAAGTTGGCCCATCAGCCGGTCAAGATCGTTGAGATAAAATCCGGAAAATGAAGAATTGCTTTCTTTAATAAAATGGTTTGCCATTGCTACAAGGGAAGATCCCGTTCGCTCCAAATAAGAAGGCAAAAGACACAATACATGAAATTGATCAAGCGGACCAAAAAATGATTCAAAAATTTGCTGACTATGCCGGAGATAAAAATCGAGGGAAGGTATTGCATGACGACTCACCTCCTGCCCCGTTGTGCCGCTACTGGTAAAAACTACTTCGGGCTTCCAATTACTTGAAATGACTTCATGTGACTTAAAAAAGCCAATTGGTAAAAAAGGAATGTTATGTAGAGTCGTTACTTTGTCTGATTCTACCCCTAGATAAGTGAGGTAATTTGCGTATACTTTGTTGTTAATTGCCTGAAACCGAAAGAGCTTTAAAGCAATTTCCGAGAATGAGTCGTCGTTTAAAGGATATAAATCCTGATTAAAACTTTCAAAAGTCTGCAAGCGTTTACAATTTTACAGGTCGGTAAATGTATAATAAATGAAGCTGTTAGTAAATTGGTTGATTTTGTGCGGGATTTCAGGGGTTCTGCTGGCTTCATGTTTTGACCCCCCTACCTATTCTCCTATTCCTTCTATTGAGGATGGGGGTGTCGTTTTTAAAGATGTTGCCGATCCTTCGGCAGCTGACTCGCTCATCCTTTCGGTAAAATTTAAAGATGGTGATGGTGATTTAGGTCTTGACCCTTCAGAAACTGGCTGCTATAACATTTCGGGAAAAAATGTCTGTTTCAATGAAAAGTTCTATTACAAACTCGCGGATGGCACTTTCATTACCTATAAAACCCGCAGGACAAATAAACTATTTGATACGTTACCTGCTTTTATAAAACCCTACAATTGCATTAACTGGGAAGTATCAAATGTTAATTCAAAAGTTGATACATTCTACTTTCAGTTGAATCCCGATTACCACAACATCTTTGTTGATTTCTTCGTGCAAAATCAAAACACAGGTGTTTTTGAAGAATTTGATTGGGAAACGCAATTTGGCTATCCCCAATGCGCTCTAAACTTTGATGGAAGGTTCCCTATACTTTCTAAAGACCTAAGTCAAAAGACTCCATTGGAGGGGACTATTCGTTATGCTATGCAGTCAGTCGGTTTCCTTCCTCTCTTCAGTACAAAGGCAATGAAACTTCGTGTTACTATTCAGGACCGTCAGCTCAATAAAAGTAACACTATTGAGACTCAGCCTTTTTCGCTAAAATGATCAGGACATCGTTCGATCAATAAAGCGCAGAAAACTTCTCACTATCCGTTTCACGCATCATCGAATAAATCGAATCAACGATCTCTTCCGGATTAGGCTTGGAAAAATAGTCACCATCAGTTCCGTAAGCAGGACGATGTTCTTTCCCTGTAATGGTCAACGGTTTTGCATCCAGATATGAGTAAGCTTCTTGTTCTTCCAGCACCTTCTGCATCATATAAGAGGTGGCGCCACCTGGCACGTCTTCATCCGCAAAGACAACCCGGTTTGTTTTTTTTACCGATTCAACAATGGTATGATGAATATCAAAGGGCAAAAGAGTCTGCACGTCAATAACTTCACAACTAACTCCAAGTTTCTCTAAATCATTAGCAGCCTCCATTACCACACGGCACATCGATCCGTAGGTAACAATGGTAACATCATGACCTTCTCTCAATGTTTCCGGCACTCCCAGTGGAACGGTAAACTCACTGATATTGTCTGGCAATTTCTCCTTCATGCGATAACCATTGAGGCATTCAATAATTAACGCCGGATCATCGGACCGTAGCATGGTATTATAAAAACCAGCTGCCTGCGTCATATCACGGGGAGTAAGGACATAGATACCACGGATGCTTCCTAATATCATACTCATTGGCGAACCTGCATGCCATACTCCTTCAAGTCTGTGTCCACGGGTGCGAATGATCAATGGCGCCTTCTGACCGCCTTTGGTACGGTATTGCAAGCTTGCCAGGTCATCGGACATGATTTGAATAGCGTATAAAAGATAGTCGAGGTATTGAATCTCTGCTATCGGTCGAAGTCCACGCAATGCCAGCCCGATTCCTTGGCCGAGAATTGTACACTCACGAATCCCTGTGTCGGTAACACGAAGATCACTGTACTTCTCCTGTAAGCCAGCAAAGCCCTGATTAACATCACCTATCTTTCCAACATCCTCTCCAAACGCTAACACACGTGGATCACGGTCAAGCGCCGCACGGAAACATGCCTGTAGTATCTCACGGCCATCCACTAAAGATGAGTTGTCGGAGTAAATCGGTTTCAGTTCCGCAACTTTCATCGCTGACCATTCCGACTGACTATATAAGTATGAACTATAACGCTGCTTATTCTCGGATGCCGCACGCTCTACCCATTGAATAATCTTATCGCGTACGTCTGATGATTGACCGCGTAATAAACGAAGCGATTTTTTCGCCGCCTTTACGGAATCCAATCTTAAAGGATTGATTGTCTTCTCCAGTTCGTGCTTAAAGTCTTCGATCAATGGATCATGGGATTTCGCTTCTTCAAGATAAGAAATCAACTCGCGCTGATCCCGCTGAATATCTTTATTGAAAGCCTTCCACGCTGCTTCTTTTTCAGATTTCGCGAAAGCTTTCGCCTCCTTTTCGATTTCCACCAATTCCTCAGGAGTACTTAATTCATTTATCAGGATCCACTCACGCATCTTGCGAATGCAATCGTGCTCACCCTCCCATTTCAATCTCTCTTTTGATTTGTATCGCTCATGCGAACCGGAAGTTGAATGGCCCTGCGGTTGGGTCATCTCTACCACATGAATCAAAACAGGCACATGTTCTTCACGGCAGACCTTTTCTGCAGCTTCAAATGTCTTACATAAAGCTTCGTAGTCCCAGCCGTTTACTTTATATATCTCATAACCCTTTACTCCATTCTCACGCTGAAATCCTTCAAGGATTTTTGAAATACTTCCCTTTGTAGTTTGAAATTCGGCCGGAACAGAAATACCGTATCCATCATCCCACACCGCTGTCAGCATTGGTATCTGGAGAACACCCGCAGCATTGATAGCTTCGAAAAACATCCCTTCAGAGGTTGATGCATTGCCAATTGTCCCGAAGGCAATTTCATTTCCTTTGCTTGAAAGATCTGTGAGACTGGCTAATCCGGGGTTATTTCTAAAGAGCTTGGAAGCATAGGCAAGACCTACCAGGCGTGGCATCTGTGAAGCCGTTGGGGAAACATCCGAGCTGCTGTTCTTTAATTTTGAAAGCTGACGGAATGCACCATTCTGGTCAAGCAAGCGCGTGGCATAGTGACCATTCATCAATCGTCCTGCTGATGCAGGGTCTGCAACAACATCAGGGTGAGCATAAAGTTGCGCGAAGTACTGCTGTAACGTGAGCTCTCCAATGGCGAGCATGAATGTCTGATCACGGTAATAACCAGAACGGAAATCGCCATCTCTGAAAACCTTGGCCATCGCCAATTGAGCAACCTCCTTGCCATCGCCAAAAATGCCGAACTTGGCTTTGCCCATAAAGACTTCCTTACGGCCTATAAGGCTGGCTTCACGACTTGCACACGCGAGCTTATAATCTGCCAGAATGGAAGTCATCTTCTTTTCGGAAAATTTTGACTTAATGGCTTTGGTCTGGCTCATCTCAAGCTTCTCTATAGTTAGAGTCGTTTGAATCAAAATTAGGGAAATTCAGAGGAGTGGTCAAAATGAAAATTTAATCCCAATAAAATAGCGGTCAGACCCTCAGGAACGAAAGAATTGAACCCAATCACCACTTTTTACCAAAGTTTCGCTACCTATATTTTTATAGAGATAAATTCCTACCGCTTTATCCCGAATAACAACCTCATCATAATGATATCCTACTCCCATTTCAAGTTCATGAATGGAGCGCTCAATAAATGGATTTGTCACTTTAAATACCTCCACCGTAATCAGGTCAGAGGGGTTATCTGTTTTAACCGCATAGGGATATTCCTCCATGGCGTAGAGTTGATAACCGGAGATAACCTCTTGATACAAAAAATCCAGACTTGCTTCAAATTCGAGGTAATTACTCATTCCTCTGCGGAGAGAGCCATAAAAGGCGTAGGTGGAGTGTGAATTCACGTTAAAAATTTGAGCGAATATTTACATTTGTGGCCAAGTAGCTGAAAGCTTAAAACGTAGCAGACTCTGGCTTTGAGCTTTCAGCTTTTAACTTTAAGCTTCAGGACAAATTAAACCATTTTAAAACTAGACTTATGATTATCGGTGTACCCAAAGAAATTAAAAATAATGAAAATCGCGTGGCGTTAACACCAGCGGGCGCCCAGGAACTTACTCGTCGGAATCATACTGTTTACATTCAGACCAAGGCCGGAGAAGGCAGTGGATTCACTGATGAAGAGTATGTCAAGGCCGGTGGTAAAATTCTTCCCACCGCAGAGCAGATCTTCAGCACAGCTGAAATGATCATGAAAGTTAAGGAACCTGTTGAACAAGAATATACCCTGATACGCAAGGATCAGTTAGTTTTCACTTATTTTCATTTTGCTTCCTATGAACCATTGGCACATGCCATGATCAAGACGGGAGCTGTATGTCTTGCTTATGAAACCGTTGAGCGTGTTGACGGAAGCTTACCGCTATTAATACCAATGAGTGAAGTTGCAGGTCGCATGTCAATACAGGAAGGTGCTAAGTATTTAGAAAAACCATTGAAAGGTCGTGGAATTTTATTAGGCGGTGTTCCCGGAGTATTGCCTGCAAAAGTTTTAATTCTTGGCGGTGGAGTGGTTGGTACAAACGCAGCAAAGATCGCTGCCGGTATGGGAGCTGATGTTACAATCACTGATCTGAATATCAACCGTCTTCGTTACCTCGATGATGTAATGCCGAAGAATGTTCATACGATGGTTTCAAATGATTATACGCTCCGCGAATTAGTAAAAACACACGACTTGATTATCGGTGCTGTACTGGTTCCAGGTGCAAAAGCCCCCAAGCTCATTACGCGCGATATGTTGTCAACCATGCGTCCGGGTACAGTGCTTGTAGATGTTGCAGTTGATCAGGGCGGATGTATTGAAACATGTAAGCCCACTACGCATGAAAATCCTACCTACATAATTGACGACGTCGTTCACTATTGTGTAGCAAATATGCCAGGTGCAGTTCCTTATACTTCTACCCTGGCGCTGACCAATGCAACGCTTCCTTATGCTATCAAACTTGCCAATCAGGGATGGAAGAAAGCATGCCAGGAAAGTATGGAGTTGAGAAAAGGATTGAATGTGATACAGGGAAAGGTGGTTTATAAAGCGGTGGCTGATTCGTTTAATCTTCCATTTACGGATGTGAAGGAATTTCTTGGATAATAAAGATGATTTGAAAATTTGAAAATGGTTTAACCGACTATATTACTTGCCTGGTACTTATAAAAACGCCTTTGATAGAAATATCTAAGGCGTTTTTTTAATATCTTACTGCACAGTATCAAACTGATATCAATTTGAAGGCCGTCATTGCTATATTATGTTTTATATTCTCTGGGCACCTGCAGAATTCCCATCCAATCAATAATAACTAAAGAGCACCGTGGTCCCAATTCAGTGATTAAGTTCTGGTTTTAAAAAAATCGGTCATATGAAAAATATTTTGATATTAATCCTGTTCAACTTAGCGGTTACATCACTCCTTTTAGCTCAGGATACAATAACCAACTCCAAAAAAAATAAAGACATCCACTCATTAATTGAAAAATATTCCCAAGCAAGAGAAAAGAGGGATACAATACTACTCAAGAATATTTTAACAACTGACATTGACCAACTCGTTTCCACCGGTGAATGGAGAAATGGAATTGATTCATCTGTAAAAGGAATGTTAAACAGCTCAGCAGCAAGTCCTGGAACGAGAACTCTGAAAGTTGAAAAAATACGATTTCTCGATTCAAAAAGCGCCATCGTTGACGCCAGATATGAGATACAAAGTACTAAAGGCACGGCAAGAAAGATGTGGAGCACTTTTATCGTTGTCTACAAAAAAGACACGTGGAAAATTGGAGCTATCAGGAATATGATGCCGACCGAAAAATAGTTATTTAGTCAATTATCTATGCAACAATAAACTAGTTGCATCATCAACAAGGAAAGTATTGCTTGATTTTCCTTGAACGGAAACTACTTGTAAGGGGGATTATCTATTTTGGCGTCAGTAGAAGTAAGTTTCCAATTAATCCAGACTCCGATGAAAAACATTAACAACAGACGCTCTTTTATCAAGCTCTCACTTTCAGCTGCCGCTGCAATGGCTGCAACAGGAATACAAACCAGCTACGGTAAATCAAACGAGAGAAAGTCACACATTAAGCAATCATCTTTACCGGCATCTTCTATCCGGTTCTCAGTCATCGGTCTTAACCACGGTCACATTTATAGTCAGGTCGAAGCTGTGATTCGTGGTGGCGGACAATTGGTTGGGTTCTATGCAAAAGAAGTCGACCTTACAGATGCATTCGCCAAACGTTATCCACAGGCAAAGCTTGTGAAAACAGAAAAAGAAATATTGGAAGACGCATCAACACAATTAATCGTCAGCGCTTCCATACCGGTGGATCGCGCGCCCCTTGGAATTCAGGTTATGAAACACGGAAAAGATTTCCTGGTTGACAAGCCTGGCATTACCACACTGGCTCAACTTGAAGAAGTAAGACGTGTGCAAAAGGAGACGAAGCGGATCTACTCGATTATGTATAGTGAACGATTTGAGAACAGGGCGACGGTAAAGGCTGGAGAACTTGTGAAGGCCGGCGCAATAGGACAAGTTATCCAAACCATTGGTCTGGGACCGCACAGGATTAACTTACCAACACGACCTGAATGGTTTTTCGACAAAGCAAAGTTTGGCGGCATTCTTTGCGATATTGCATCGCACCAGTTTGATCAGTTTCTATTCTTTACCGGCTCTACCGAAGCTGAAGTTGTGTCATCACAAGTCGGCAATATTCATTATCCGCAATATCCTCAATTCGAAGATTTTGGAGACGTGACTATACGCGGGAATAATGGTACAGGATATATCCGTGTAGACTGGTTCACTCCTAACGGTTTAAATACATGGGGCGATGGAAGGTTGACTATTCTTGGAACAGATGGATTTATTGAAATCAGAAAAAATGTTGACCTCGCAGGTCATGAAGGAGGCAATCATCTGTTTATTGTTGATAACAAAGAGACACGTTACGTAGATTGCTCTAAAGAACCACTCCCTTTTGGCGAGCAGCTTGTGAATGATATTGTAAACAGAACAGAAACTGCCATGACACAGGCCCATTGTTTTCTTGCCACTGAACTTGCGCTTAAAGCAGAGAAGCAGGCTCAAAAACTCAGCTTCAAAAAATAGTTTATTTCGGTTTAATAATTAATTTATTTTGCCCTCTTCTTCAGATCTTTCAATCCCCAATCCTGCATGACATATAAAATAGGCATCAGCGACTCGCCATGTTCAGTAAGTTTATACTCAACGCGTGGTGGAATCTCGGCAAATATCATTCTATCAATAATCTTATCTTCTTCAAGTTCTCTTAATTGATTAACCAGCATTTGTTTGCTAACGACAGGAAGTGCTTTCTGTAGTTTGCTGAAACGGTTAACATTTTTACTGATAGCATACATTATAAGAGGCTTCCACTTCCCACCAATTCGGTTGAGTAAGTGAGTCACAGGACAATTATTGGGGTTAAAATCTTTGTTTTTCCTCGTATTTGCCATTGGTCTAAAACTCTTTACTATAGAACGTTAAGTTGACTACTATTAATTTACAGGCATAGGTACCAACTTTAGCATCTTAAAAGCAAGTAATTATGACCTTAGAAGAAACAAAAAAAACTGCCCTGGGAGAATGGGTTAGCATCGCTTCGGAATTACGTCCAAGTATTAGTAAAAACATCGACGGTAGTATGAAACCATTTTATCTTACCCGGGCATTTACATATTCCGCAGGTGACAAATGGCAACTCGAAATTATTAATTCTGCAGATGCTTATGGCAAAGTGCCGTTAGTGAAAATCAGAATTAAGGGTCACATCATATGGCAGGGCGAACATCCGATCGTATTGGGAGCACAAAAGGTAGACTTCATTGCAGATGAAGCATATGAAGTGACTCCGTTACACCAGGGATTTTGCGACGCTGTCAACCAACTACCTGGCAAAACAATTAACAAGTGGGAAGTCAATGTGACACACGATCTAAAAGGCAAAGGTTTCGCTGTTTTTGGTTTGGTGGAGGGTCAAACTTATGCAGAGTATGATTTGATTTATTTAGCCAATGACATGTTGTTTTGGGGTGCAAAACATGTGGATGGCCGAAGTTTTGACAAAGTGGAAAACAGACCGACCAATTTGCAAATACCGATGATCAGGAAAAAATAATCATACCGACTTCTCTAAATTAGAAAAAGGAAAGGCTGAAATCTTTCCTTTTTTGTTTCTTCAATACAATGAAAGAATTTAGGGTATTTTCCATGAAATAGGTCACCATTTCTTTCCCGGTAAGCTGACCGTCATGTATGTTTACCATAACAAATCGCTATGGAAAAATCGTACATCGAGGAGCAGACTTTTAACAGCGTCGACTTCAGGAAAAAAGAACTGGCAAAAGGTGACTATGAAAACTGTGCCTTCAACAGCTGCATTCTATCAGATTGTAATTTAACAGATATAGTTTTCTCCGATTGTACGTTTGAAAGCTGTGATTTCAGTATGGCCACGCTGGGAAACACGTCCTTTAAGGGAGTAAATTTTAAGAACTGTAAACTGTTAGGCCTGAGGTTTGATGAATGTAGTAAGTTCTTGTTGTCATTTGACTTTGAAGCCTGCAACCTTAGCCTCTCTTCATTTTACGGACTAAAATTAAAGAACACTCAATTTAAGGAGTGTAAGTTAGAAGAGGTGGAGTTTTCAGAATCGGATTTCACGCATGCAAAAT
>JANYDR010000372.1 GCA_025363495.1 Cyclobacteriaceae bacterium
TTGGGAACTTAACTTCTTTCGCCTGGGATACCATTGGTATCAGGTAATAAATCATCAACTGATTATTATCAATCTCAACTTTAATATTTTCAACATCAATGCCAGGCACGCGAAGTGTAATCTGATGATATGTCTGGAACTTCTGCAAACGCACAAACGGTTCGCTGGTGCCTCCATTCAGTGTATTCATCATATCGATGCTTGTAATCAACTCTTTCGGCAAATTCAACGCAGTTTTCATATATTTTCCCTCCTAATACTATCCGTAGGCTCAATTGTTGTACCTACAATGATTTAAGCCATTAAGGCAGTTAAATCAGCTATTTAAAAGCCAAATTGACGTTATTTGGTTCCACAATTACTCAGGATTCTCTTCAATCTGTCATACGTCCACTTTTATAGCAAAGCGATGTTGCAACAACTTTGTGTTTCTAAAACTCAGCATCAACTACTCCGATCTATAACGTAACTTTGTGAAATGGGCCACGACCATCATCATCACGCTCCGCCAACACTCACCTCTGTGAACACTGCGTTCAAAATAGGCATCGCGCTGAATTTCGTGTTCGTGATTGTAGAGGCGTCGGTGGGATTTTATATTAGCTCATTATCATTAATCTCGGATGCTGCACACAATCTCGCTGATGTTGGAACACTGGCCCTTTCGCTCCTTGCTTTTCGGTTGTTAAAAGTAAAATCGAATGATCAGTACACGTATGGTTACCGAAAGACATCTATACTCGTTTCTCTTTTTAATTCGGTAGTGCTGTTAGTTTCTATAGGCGGAATCGCATTTGAGGCTATCCATAAAAGTCTTATCCCTAATCCTGACCCACTGCCTGGAACCACGATCGCCATTGTTGCAGGAATTGGCATTGTTATCAATGGAATGTCAGCGCTGCTTTTCTTCAGAGAAAAAGATAAAGACATCAATGTAAAGAGCGCATATCTTCATCTGTTAAGTGATGCACTCGTGTCAGCCGGTATTGTTGTGGGAGGTATCATCATGTACCACACACAATGGTTCTGGATCGACAATGCCCTCAGCATAATCATTGCCGGAGTCATTCTGATAAGCACGTGGAAATTACTTAAGGAAAGCTTACGCCTTTCACTCGATGGTGTTCCGGAAAATATTCATCTTGATGACATCAAAACTATTGTACTGAAAATAGAAGGAGTGAATGACTTGCATCATATCCACGTCTGGGCCATCAGCTCCACTGAAAATGCAATGACCGCACACCTGGTTCTAAAAAGTGCTGTCACTAATGATCAGGAGCAACAAATAAAACATAACCTGCGTCATGAGTTAGAGCACAAAAATATCCAGCACATTACTCTTGAGACTGAAAGAGAGAATGAGATGTGTGAAGCGAAGGTTTGTTGATGGCAATCTCTCTAACTAATAAATACTTCGCCACAGATTAACGCAGATCATTGGTGCAAATTTCTCGCTTTGTAACACAAGATTTCGTTATTCACATTTCAGACTATTAACAGGATTAGACACAGATGCTCTAATTACCTGCCAACTAATTGAAACTACTGAAATGGAAAAAATAATAAACAAAGGAATAATAAACATCCAGGCACTCAACGTGATTTTGAATGCAAATCTGTTTAACCATTCACTGTAGATTGCATAGGAGAAAGGCAGACTTACCATTCCTGCCATCACAAGCATGGTAAGGTACTCTTTGCTTAACAAGAAGGCGAGACTCCTGGAATTGGCACCCAAAATTTTTCTGATTCCAAGCTCTTTGGTACGCTGGGAAATTGTTTGAAAAGAAAGACCTGCAAGTCCAATCGCCGCCAACAATAATGCAAAAATTGATATGGTCACTCCAGCCTTACTGAACAGTGTTTCCGATTGATATTGCTTGTTGAAATGTTCATCCAGAAAGAAAAACTCGTAAGGCAAATCGGGGAAAGTGAACTTAAACGATTTCTCAACTTGTAGAAGATCGTTTTTCGAATACACAGATGAAAACTCAATTAGGTAATAGTTCAACGCATCTTTCGAATACCTGAAGATAGTAGGATCAATTTTCTTGTTTAACCCCTGTTGATGAAAATCCTTTGCAATTCCAACTATCTCAACTTCCTGATTACCCAATTCAAGTTTTGCACCAATGGCTTCATTAGCATCTGAAAAACCAAAAGCCTTTATGGCCGTCTCGTTCAGGATCACAGAGGATTTATAGCTGTCCATCTCAGAATTGAATGTTCTTCCCTTCGCAACTGGAATCCTAAGTAATTCAAAATAGTGTTCCCCCACTGTTAACCAGGAAAATACGGCTCCTGGCATAGTGCCTTTCCTGCTATAGTTTTCTGACCTCCAATAAATCTCATTTCCAGGAATTTCGTTCAAGCTCGCAATCCCCTTAACGGCCGCTATGTCCTTTATCCTATCCCTGAATATCTTTATACGTTTATTAGTATTCTCATCCTGAGCACCACCCGAACGTAGCACCATTTTATTAGTCATGTTGATTCCAAGATCAAACTTATTCATAAACTTCAATTGCTGCCATACTACTACGGTGCCAATAATCATTGCAATGGAAATTGAAAACTGAACTGCGAGTAACGTCTTTCTGACACCCAAACCAGCATTCGTGATTTTATTTATTCCCCGTAAAGCATTTAATATTGGGCAGCCAGATAAAACAGACGCTGGGTATAAGCCACTGAGTAAAGTGCTAATAACTAAATAGTAAATAACTGGAGTCTGCAAAACTTGCAATAAATCCAAATTCGAAAGAACTGGCAGATTGAGATAAGAAATAAATTGAGGATATAAAAGGATAACGACTAGCATAGCTATTATCGAGCTCACAAACTGTATCAAAAATATTTCAATAAGAAATTGCATGATTAGCTGGACCCGAAGCGCACCAACAACCTTTCTCATCCCCACTTCTTTTGTTCTGTTCACTGATCTTGAAATTGTGAGGTTAATTGAATTTGTTAGAATAACCAGAAGGACGAAAGTCCCAACCCCAGCAAGAAAGATGAGATTTATTATACTCACGCCGGACTCAAATTCACCAGTAAGCGATGTCGTGGTGTGAATTGATTTAACAGGTTGAAGATTGATGATCCATTTTTCCTGTTTCTTACTTAAGGCTTCACCAAATTGCCGGCTGACCTCATTGGTAAGATGGTCTTCAATTAGCTTAATCTTGGTACTATTCGTTAGCAAAACATATGTGTAGAGATTTTGCCAATCCCAAGATTGATCGATCTCGGGTCCAATAAAGTGATGAAGTGTCGAATATGAAACCAAGACCTCAGGCCGAAGATGACTATTCTCTTTTTGATTTTCAAAGACTCCCTTAACCGTAAACTCGACTATGCCGTCGAAGTTCTCACTATTAATTTTTACTACCCTTCCAATTGGATCTGCCTCACCAAAAAGCTTGCTTGAAATATTTTTGATAGTACGACGGAAAGAGGGTCAGCAAGCATTGTAGCAGAATTTCCCTTAAGAATTTGATAGTGAAAAAGATTGAAATGTTCCGGATCGGTCATTAAAATTCGTCGTTCACGAATGTTGTTGGTGTCATTGCTAACAATAACTTCACCCAGCAATACAGATCTGGAAAAGCGCTTAATCTCCGGTGAATTTTCTGTTATGCCACCAAAAGCTGGTGGAGTCCGTGCACTTTGACTAATGGAGAGCCGTCCTTTTCAACTACCAGGTTAATTCTGTAAATATCGTCCGGAGTTGAGTGAAAATCATCAAAGCTTATTTCGAATTGTATATAAAGATAAATGATAATGACCGCAATCAATCCCACGCTGGTTCCAAATGTGTGAATAAGGGAGAACCCAGGGGCCTTGCGAAACTGAAGAAAACTTAATTTTAGGTTGTTCAAGATCAGATCTTTATTCATAAATGCTTTTGATTTATTTCTGAGAAGTATTTCTGACCTAAAAAATTTGAATACATTCAACAAAAAATATCTCCTCGCTCTCTTCTCTCCACTTTCATCATAGTCAATTTCAAATTGCTCGATTAAGTCTCCTTCAATGGTTTCATAAAACTCAGTTGGACAAAATCATCGAAGGAATTTTAATGGCCATTGCGGAGGTACTGAATCCTTATGAATATTCATTAGTTTGTTCTCAATTGAGGTAAAAGCTTCCAAAGCTGTATTCTATCTTCCCTCATTGCTCTTAAAACAGAGACACCAGCATTCGTTATAGTGAAAATCCTCTTTCTCCTTCCTCCCCTTGTCTTGGTCGCTCCTCCAACCCGTGATTTAACATATCCTTTGTCTTCCAACCTATAAAGAGTTACGTGCGCGGCTGCGAGGCTAACTACTCTATTAACTTGCTCCTTGATTTCTCTTATGATAGCATTCCCATACGCATCCTCTTGCAAGATGCCAACCACAGTAAGAACTAATTCCTCGAGTTCTCCAAGGTATTCTTTTCCCATTTGTTTATTATTTGTTTAACAAATATAAGAATTGAATAATTATTTCCTAATTGGCGTTGAGACGAAATTTCATGCGGATCCAATCTTAATAAAAGGTGACCCTGCCATTTAAACCAGCTTGGATTAATCCTTAAAAATAAATTTAAACACAATCAGAATAGCTGATAAAACAAGCGTGACCGCATTAGCTAAAATCACTGGCAGTGAACCAATCATTATTCCATACGAAAGCCACGCAGCAGTGCCAGTACAGAAAATCAAAAACATATCAAGTGAAAGATCTTTCGCCGACCTGGATTTATATGTCTTTACCACCTGCGGCACAAAGGCAACAGTGGTAAGTGTTCCGGCGACCAGACCAAGAATATTAACAAGATCCATAATAACCTATTGCAGTTAGTTGCAAAGGTATTACGTCAAGGTAGATAACAATCAAATATCTGACTTCTTCAACTTCAAATAAGCGAAATAGTTGAAAAGAAAGGTCCAGACAAGGGCAATTGCGATTGAACCAAACGTTACATAATCGCGGATCTCCTGAAAGGCATAACGGGCAAATGGAAGCGGTACCAGATTCATGATAGACTCCAATGGAAAGAAAGGAACAACTCCCGGGATGTAATTATCAATATTCTCTTTGATGATCAGTTCAATGAGATAGGAATTCAATAAAAGTACAATTGTTAACCCAGAGCGCTGAAGAAGCACTCCAAGCATCAGGGCAAAAGATAGAAACGCAAAGACTTCCAGAAAATAAGCAGGATAAAATGCGATACCGGTAAACCCATAAGGATAATCGAATACAGGAGAATAGATTAAGCCTGTTACAACTGCTATCAGAAAAACAAGGACCATACTTACCGCACTTAAAAGAAGATTCGTGAGCATCTTTGATATTAAAAATTGTTCGCGGCTCAATCCATCGATCACGTTTTGGCGAATGGTTCGGTAGGTAAATTCATTCGTAATGGAAATAACAACCATGATGGCAATACCAAGTTTCAACAGACCTGCTGACCATGCGAGGTTCTGCCAGATATCAGGAAAATGATAAAGCGGGATACGATTAATGTTAATATTCTGACCGAATCCTTCAATGGTACGACCAAGCCACTTCAGGAACTCCATGCCGCTGGCAGCGCCGAGGATCAGTGTAAAAAAATACAAACCACAGATTATCCAGAATGTGCGGTAGTCGATAAGTTTCTTAAGATCAATTTTTAATAAGTGCAGCATGTTCGGCTTCCGCTAAAATTTCCAAAAATTGTTTTTCCAGGCTTTTCTTTTGTGTCAGGAGATGTGTCGCTACAATTCCTTTCTCAAATAAATATCGGTTCAGGTCCTGGCTATGAAATCCTTCTTTCATCTTCACCACAAATTGCTGGTCTTCTTTTTTCACTGAGATTGTACCATCAAATCGTTCCAGCAACAAAGCGATATCATCATGAAAAGCAATTACCTCCACTTTCTCTTCTCCTTTTCCAACATCATCGACCGGACCAGAATGAACAAGTGTGCCCTTTCTTAAAATGGCGAAATGTGAACAGACTTTTTGAACTTCATCCAGCAGGTGACTTGCCAGTATGATTGTTTTACCATCACTGGCAATCCGCTTTATGATCTCTCGTATTTCGGCGATTCCCATTGGGTCAAGACCATTGGTAGGTTCGTCCAGTATTAATACGATTGGGTCATTAAGCAACGCTGAAGCTATCGCAAGTCGCTGCTTCATGCCGAGTGAATAAGTCTTGTATTTATCATTCTTACGATCTGCCAATTCAACAAGCTCAAGCACTTTTGGAATATTTGATACAGGCGCCTCTTTGATCATCGCCATCAGTTCCAGGTTCTTCTGTCCGCTGAGATACGGATAGAAAATAGGATGTTCCAATACGGCACCAATTTTCTTTCTAAGCTGATGTGTTGGTGGCTGACCAAACCAGGAAAAACTCCCGGCTGTTGGATTCACAACACCCATCAGCATTCCAAGAGTGGTAGTCTTGCCGCTTCCATTCGGGCCGAGCATTCCAAATACCTGTCCGCGCTTTACTTCCAGATTAATACTATTAACCGCGCAAAGTTTGCCGAAATTTTTAGTGAGCCCTTGAATAGAAAGTACTGTTTCCAAGCGGATTATAATTAATTGTCAATTTTATTTTTGTATTCCTTATTCTTGTTACCCATGAAGCTTTTGATCTTCTCGCCGATGTCAGTGCTTTCATCGATCGTTGAAAAAAGAGTTCCAACTTTGTTAAGATCTATTGTACCGATCATATCCAGAACAAATAAGCTTGTTGAGTCATTTACCAGCACCACGGTCCCAAGGGTAGATCCTTTAACATCTCTCACATAGACGTCAAAATTCTTTCCTTGCATTCTGCTCGTTAACACAGATTCATACGACTCACTCTGGTAATCCTTCATTAGCTTTTTGTAATCCTTCATATCAAAATTCTTGTCGCCTTTATCGACCATCAGGAATTTCAATTTCTCTATGTTCCTGATCATTTCATCAAAGTCCTTATTATCGGATTGATTCAGCATCCGCAAGGTATTCTTATAAAAATATAGCGAAAGAGATTTATCAAAACGGGCCTGAAGCGCTTCGGTTGTTTTCGCCTGGGCCAAGATGAAACTGGAGGAAAAAAGAATGGCGAGGAAGAGAATGGTTTTTTTCATAGTTTTTTAACGAGCGGTTTAGTCTTCCCACGACTCAAG
>JANYDR010000386.1 GCA_025363495.1 Cyclobacteriaceae bacterium
GTCATAACATGGTTGGCCCTGACGTGTACCTTACCGATAGTAATCATACCGCAGGTGCCGGCTTGGATCCTCATCTACACCCTATGAAAAAGGGTTATATCAAGATTGGTAATTATTGTTGGATTGGCGCGAAGGCGGTCATTTTGAAGGATGTCGAACTAGGTGATTATTGCATCGTGGCGGCGGGGGCGGTAGTAACAAAAAGCTTCCCGTCTGGAAGCAAAATTGGTGGTGTGCCTGCGCGTTTATTGGAGCTTAAAGAAAAATAGCCTTGTCATTTCTCAGGTTCAATGATCTTCATAATTCCTTGCTCAAGTGTGATGAGCTCATGATCTAAGATGCTTTTCATCTTAAAGTTATCAGGCTGCCTTCTCGTCATGTCACCTTCTTTCAATGGTGGAACGAATTCGATTTTGGACTTGGACTTTGTCAACTTTATTATCAATTCTGCCAATTCGAGGATTGTATAATTAATCTCACTGCCGATATTGATAACCTCATTGATCATCAATTTCCGTTCAAGGATTCTTAAGACACATTCGGTGTTGTCTTCAATGAAGCAAAAAGTCCGGTTTTGGTCACCCTTTCCATAAATAGTAATCGGAGAATTGCTTTGGGCTGCCGCGAGAAACTTGCTTATCACAAAATCGGTGCTTTGTTTTGGTCCATACGTGTTAAAAAATCTGAACACGGTATAGGGCAATCCAAACTCCTGTTGATAAGAACGGCAATATGCTTCCCCTGCATTTTTGACAACGGCATATGGTAATCTGGAATTGAGTGGAGTAGTTGTTTCATGCTGAGGCAATGAGACGGGCTCTCCATATACTTCCGAAGAACTTGAAAAGAAAACTCTCTTTACGTTTGTATTTTTTGACAAATCTAAAATGTTCCTGATGCCCTGCAGATCATTAAGCACCATCACTGGATTTTCAATGGTCCTGCTTACTCCGACTACCGCAGCGTAATGAAAGACATAGTCAAATTGAGAACTCATCATGATAGCGGAAATGTCATTGTATTGGTTGGCATCGCATTTGATAAACTTGCAGCGGTTATCCTTGGGTATATTTGTGGTTTTCCCGGTCAACAGATTATCAACGAGAGTCACTGAATAGTTTTCATTCTGTAAAAAGCGATCAGCGAGGGAGCTTCCGACAAATCCTGCACCGCCGGTTATTAATATATTGATCATAGTTATTTTACTAAGATCAAATTTAACGTTATAATTTTTACCGTTTTGAAGAAAATGCCAATAAATTGTGCGATTAATTTGAGAACGAAACATTCCTTCAGCAATTTTTTCGATAGCTGTAGAGTTGGTACAGGCCGAATTAGCGATTAAAAAATGCAGCAGAAAGTACTATTATTACATCCAGGAACGCAATACTCACATCGTCTGGCATGTCAACTTAACAGATTGGGATTGCTCAATTCCTTTGTCACAGGCATCGCCTTTTCAGTAAACAATTCTTTTATTAAAATGTTGCCGGGAACCTGGCGCCAAAAAATTTCGAATAGAATAATAGATTGCGGGATCAAAGAGAAACAGATTCATCGGATTGCGCTTCCAGAGCTTCTGGCGCTGTACGATATTTGGCGTGGAAAAGATCCTGTTGAAATTATGAACATTCGCAATTTACGATTTCAACAGCATCTGTCTACTAAGAGACTAATAAATTCCTCTTCAATCATTGGATTTGATACTTCTTCCTGGCTAGTTGCCAGGAAAGCTTTTGAATATGGGAAACCTTTTTTTCTTGATCAAAGCACTATTCATGCCAGTGAGAAAGTTAATGTTGTGAAAATATTGAGAGATAAATTTCCCGACTGGTTTATTGAACTCCCTGAAAAATCACAACAATTGATGGACAGGGAAGAGCAGGAGCATAAGCTTGCTACTAAAATAGTAGTAGCAAGTACTTTTACTAAAAAAAGCCTTGTTCGGCATGGAGTTCCTCATCAAAAAATTGAGATTAATCCGTACGGTGTTTCGAAAGATTTTTTTAGACCAAGAGCCAGGAAGAAAAATGGCAGGATTACATTTGTTTATCTTGGCCTAATGGGTGCCGCTAAGGGACTGCCGCTCTTGCTTCAGCTTTGGAAGCAAAAGAGTTTTTATCTCAAGGCAGATCTTTGGCTCGTGGGATATACTCCGGGTAATTTTAATTTAGATTTACTGAAGGCCCCGGGAATTAATTATA
The DNA here is from genome assembly GCA_025363495.1 of Cyclobacteriaceae bacterium. GTDB lineage: Bacteria > Bacteroidota > Bacteroidia > Cytophagales > Cyclobacteriaceae > ELB16-189. The sequence continues at coordinate 2,205 of JANYDR010000386.1, forward strand.
AAGGTAAAATTCCTCATGCCCAATTGCCGGTATTGTTAGACGAGTGTGATTGCTTGATCTTTCCAAGCTACTTTGAGGGCTTTGGCCAGGTTATATTAGAAGCAATGGCTGCAGGACTTCCTGTGATTACAACAGAGTCAACTGCCGGACCGGATATTATTGAGAATGGAATTGATGGATTTATAACCGGAACAGGAGATGAAGTTGGAATTAGTAAAGCGATGGAATTAATTATCGAAGACCCTCACGGATGTTATAATATGGGTAAACGGGCTCAGGAAAAAGCCAAATCATTTAGTTGGGAAGCGTATGGAGACCGGTGGCGCGAAATCTTGAAAGGAGAAGCTATTTTATGAATCCTCCAGCTTGGTTATTTCAAAGAACCAGATTGTTGAATTTCATCCATTACTTAAGGTTGGTGGAAGGTCATTCGCAAATGAATGCAGCGGAGAAAGCAGCTCTCCGGAAATATGCCGTTGGCAAAGAAAACGCATTGGAAATTGGAACTTACATGGGGGTTTCAGCGAATATTATCGCCAAAGCTATGGCTAAGTCCGGGACATTACGTTGCGTTGATCCGTTTCTTGACAGAAAGGGAAGTAAGGACCCCGGGCTGGCAATTGCCGAAAGAGACTTGCATAGAAATGGTGTTGCCCATAAAGTTATTATTTTAAAGGGATTTAGTACAGATCCCCTAATCCAAGACCTTATACCTTTTGAGTTAGACTTTATTTTTATTGATGGTGATCATTCTTATAAGGGTTTAGGGAATGATTGGAAGATAGTTGGCGAGAAATTGAGAATTCATGGCATAGTTTGTCTTCATGACACCATCATTCCCGCCGAAGAACCATACCGTGATTTTGGCTCAGTAAAATATTTTGAAGACGTTGTTAAAAGGGATATACGATTTGAATTGATTGAGCAATGCTATTCGATGACGGTACTGAAAAGGTTAATTTAGAATTAGTTTAACGATGCGTGTTCTTGTTATCTGTGGGGCGGGTATAGTTTCGGGAAAAGAAATCATGAGCCTTCACTTGCTTCGTGAGCTTAAGGAAAAAGGTCATACTTGTTTTTGTATTGTCTCAACATGGGGAAGCGAGGATTTTAGAAATCGACTTCGTACAATGGAAATTCAATTTACTAACCTCAGGATCGGGTTCATATCCAAGACATTAAATTGGTCGGCAATCCGAATGACCCTGGTGCAATTATTTCATTTGCCAATGCTGTGGGTTAGATATAGCTTATTCATCCATAAAATACAACCTGATATTGTACTTCATACAAATTTTCATCATTTTTTTATTTTATACCCCCTTTTAAATAAGTCCGGGAATATTTATTGGTCACATGAAGTAATCGGAAATACGCGATTTTATAAATGGCTCTTTCGATTATTTGAAAAAAAAACGGATGTATTTGTAGCCGTATCAAACGCGGCAGCAATCTCTTTGAAAAGATTTATACTTCGTAAAGAGGTAAAAGTTATTAAGAACGGAATTATTGTCTCACAACGGAATGTTGAAGATCATAAAAAGACAGAGGTGTTCAACTTGGCAATTGTTGGGCAGGTGTCAAACCCTAAAGGGCACGAAGTATTATTTAAAGCTCTTGAGGGAATTCCTAAGGATCGATATGTTTTAAGAATAATAGGTTTGGGTTCTGAGCAATACGTCTCTTTTCTCAAAGACCTCGCTATCCAATTGGGAATTGAAAGCAATTGTCGTTGGCTAGGGTATATAAAAGATATTGATGTGATTTACTCCGGGATTGACATCTTGATTGTTCCGAGTATTTTTGCGGATCCGTTTCCAACAACTGTGATGGAAGCGGGTGTGCGGGGAATTCCTGTGATAGGATCGACGAGCGGCGGACTTCCGGAGATGATCGAAGACGGAGCGAATGGTTTTTTGTTTGATTCGGGAAATGAGATTTTACTGAGAGACGCGATAGTTAAGGCGATGGATAAAAGTGTATTTGATGTATTAAGAAGGAGGACAGCTCATTTTGCTCAGGAGCGATTTAGAATGGAAAGATTTGCTAATGATTTTGAGACGTTGATAGTTTCGGTGTGACGCAGATGTATTCTTCGAGCCAACTTTCAAACAGTCGAGATTTTAGGGGACTTACATTGGTATTGGTTTCCATTGGTGGACTAGTGGTTGGTTATATTTCCAAAGACACGATGTTGTTCCTCTTAGGGGATGTTGTATTCCTTGGTATTTTATATTTATTTTTTGTGCGGACGTTGCCTCCGGTCCTGTTGATGAATGCCTTTTTTCAGTGGTTTTTTTTTCATGGTAAGCTTATCGATGGGTTGTTCAAAGGGGAATTTGTGATGAATCTGAATTATTTCAGTAAGACCAAAGAAGACATCATTGTGTTGGGTTTTTTGGGTACGGCAGCTTTTTTTGTTGGTGTTTATATTACTGCGAGAAAAGTACCGATAGTGTCTTTTCATGATATTAAGAAATTTGCTAACCGTATTGACATCAGAAGATTGCTTAGGTCGTATGTAATTATCTATAGTTTATTGTTTATTGTCGGAAATTTTATCTGGCTCTTCCCAGGATTGAGCCAGCCACTCTTTATCCTTACCCTGTTCAGATGGAGTTTATTTTTCCTCCTATTTATTTCAATCTATTTTCAAAAAAAGTATAAAGGGGCCTTGATGCTAATAATCTTCGTTGATATTATCGCTAGTTTTTTCTCTTTCTTTTCTCACTTCAAAGAGGTTATCTATTTTTCTTTTCTTGCATATTGGATATTTTATTTTCGGGGTTCCTTTTTTAGCAGGGTCTCAACAGTAGTGGTATTATTGATCACATTTTATCTCGGAATTTACTGGACCGCTATTAAAGAAGATTACAGGAAGTTTTTAAATAAAGGTACGGGGATGCAAGCTGTCCTCACGAGCCGGTCGGAGTCCTACTTAAAACTTTTTGAGCTTGTTGGAAATGTCGAAGCTAAGGATCTTGACAAAGGCTATGATAACCTTATCGAACGTCTTTCTTGGATCGGAGCTTTCGATGCAGTATATAAAAGGGTACCAAGTAAAATACCACATGAAGAAGGTAAATTATGGTGGACAGCAGTCACAAGGCCATTCAAACCACGAATACTTTTCCCTGACAAAAAAGGACTCTCTGATAGCAAAGAATTGAATTATTATTCAAATTTAAATGTCGAGGAAAAAAATACGTCAATATCATTGTCCATGATGGCAGGAAGTTACATCGATTTTGGCAGCCCAGGAATGCACGGTGTTTTATTTCTTTTTGGACTATTCTGTGGCTGGGTTTATGCCAAGGCTGTTAAATGGGGGAAATATCCCGTTGTTGGCTATGCACTTACGATGCCAATGATTTATATGATGCAAATAAATGAAAATTCTATCAATAGGATGGTATCTACTGTGCTGTTGTATTTTTTAGTTCTCTGGTTTGTACAAAGATTTTTGTTGACCGAATTCATGGCCATCATAATACCTGATTTGGCCGAGACGCGACCTGCTAAACCGAAGGTGCTAATATCTGAAACTCGGTGATTATCAGGTTAAAAATTTTTTGGATAAAATTTAGCCTGTGGCTCCAGAATTTATTGTTAGCTATACTGAAATGGCTTCTTTTCCGGTCGTCAAATCAACAAAAAAAAATTCTCATCTTCAGAACCGGATCCA
>JANYDR010000388.1 GCA_025363495.1 Cyclobacteriaceae bacterium
AGACGCCTTGGTATTTTGCCGGGCGGTGCGGCGAGCATGAGGGTGGCTAAAGACCCAGCGTCGTTGCGATGACTCGGCCCTGCGGCCGTGGAGCAAAAAAATTACAATAATCTTGGATACTTGAGTAATAGATTTTCATTTGATCTCAAGAGTGTAATCCGCAGCAACGTATTTCTTTCATTTCTCAGGTATATTGTTTTAGTTTAAGAAGGGTCCTGGGAATCTGTTTGACCTTAACACTTGTGTCTTTCGGCTTTACATTTTCCGCCGAAGGCATAAACCTCTCATCAAATTTCCCTTTATTCTCCAAAAATAAATCCCATTTTGCATCTTGCTAACTCATAATTAATAATTCATAACTCATAATTCCTTCCCATGAGATTAAAAGTAACTCTGGTTGCCTTCGTATTCGTTTGCAGCTTTGTAATAACACAGGCTCAAATTCCAACTCCCAAAGAACACTTTGGATTCAATATCGGTGACGACTATAATCTCGCCACGTACACCCAGGCGGAAGCGTTCTTTAAAAAGCTCGCCACATCCGATCGTACCAAACTGGTGGATATTGGACTTACTGAAAACGGCAGGCATCAATGGCAGTTGATTGTTTCCTCACCTGAGAACATAAAGAAACTCGATCGGTATAAAGAAATATCCACAAAGATGGCCCGCGCCGAAGGCATCACGGAAGATCAGGCAAAAGCCATGGCGGCAGAAGGAAAGGCTATCGTCTGGATTGATGGCGGTCTTCATGCCGATGAAACTGTTGGCTCGCATCAGTTGATCGAAACAATGTATCAGTTTGTTACCCGCACTGACGCTGAGACACTTCGAATTCTTAATAACGTTGTAATTCTTTTCACTCATGCAAATCCTGATGGCGAAGAGATTGTTGCAAGCTGGTACATGCGTGAACCTAAACCGGAGAAAAGATCCCTGGAAGATCTGCCGGTACTCTATCAGAAATATGTTGGTCATGATAACAATCGCGACTTCTTCATGCTTAACATGAAAGAAACCCAAAACATGGCGCGTCAGCTTTTTGTTGAGTGGATACCTCAAATTATGTATAATCATCATCAGAGCGGGCCAGGCGGATCGATCGTTGCTGGTCCTCCTTACCGCGACCCCTTCAATTACGTGTTTGATCCAATGATGATCACCGGTATTGATGCCGTAGGTGCTGCGATGATTAATCGCCTCAACTCAGAAAAGAAACCAGGCTATACACGACTTGGTGGATCGGTTTTTTCAACCTGGTATAACGGTGGGCTTCGTACGACAACTCATTTCCACAACATGATCGGGTTACTTACAGAGACTGTAGGAAGTCCTACTCCTGGTGATATTCCGCTTATTCCAAATCGTTTAATACCAAATAACAATACTCCAAATCCTGTTGCTCCGCAACGCTGGCATTACAGGCAGTCAATTGATTATTCTGTTACAATGAATTATGCTGTGCTCGATTATGCGGCACGCAATAGTGATTTGTTGCTGATGAATATTTACAGGATGGGAAAGAATTCCATCGAACGTGGAAGCGGAGACTACTGGACTCCCTATCCCGCAAGAATTGAAGCTATCAATACTGCTTTTAAGAGCAAGCCTAAAAAGGATGCTGATAAACCAAAGGTTGCTTCCGAGCAACTCGGATTGATGGGTGGAACTTCCGATATTCCAACACGCTATTATGATAGTATTTTCAGAGCACCATCATTACGCGATGCAAGGGGATATGTTATTCCATTGGATCAGCCTGATTTTAACACAGCTGTGAAATTTGTAAATGCCTTGATACGCACCGGCATTGCAGTTCAGGTAGCTAAATCTGATTTTGCTGTTGGAAAGAAAAAATATCCCGCTGGTTCCTATATAGTAAAGACAAACCAGGCTTTCCGTCCGCATATTATTGATATGTTTGAACCGCAGGATCACCCCAATGATTTTCAATATCCCGGCGGTCCTCCGGTAAGACCGTATGACGCGGCAGGTTGGACATTGGCATATCAAATGGGAATAAAATTTGATCGTTTCCTCGAAGACTTCACCGGTCCATTTGATCCAATAAAGTATGGCGAGATCCAGAATGTGAAAGGAAGCGTCGATGCAACAGCTTCTGCCGCAGGTTATCTACTAAATCCAAAAGCAAATAATTCATTTGTTGCTGTTAATGATTTATTAAAAGAAGGAGTGGAGGTTTACCGTTTGCCGGAAGGTTTGGCAGATAAAAATGCGCCTGCGGGAACGTATTATATACCGGCCAGCGCCAAAGCAAAAACCATACTTGAAAAAGATGCCGCTGATTTTGGTTTAAAGGTTACGGGTGTTTCCAAACAGCCCACCGATGCAATGGCGAAAGTTTCCACAACACGTATTGCACTGTGGGATGAGTATGGTGGCTCCATGTCTTCGGGATGGATACGTTGGCTGATGGAACAATATCACTTCAAGGCAGATGTTATTTTTCCAAAGGCAATCGATGCCGGTGACTTAAATAAAAAATATGATCTTATCATTTTTGTTTCCGGCGCTATTCCAGCGATAGGAAAAGAACCTGCGAGTGAATGGGGTACGCCAAGAGAACCTAAGGAGGAAGAAATACCGGCGGAATATCATTCCATGATGGGGAAAATAACACCCGAGAAATCTATTCCTGCATTAAAGAAATTTCTTGAAAATGGCGGGAAGATTGTGACTATAGGAACGAGTACCAATCTGGCCTATCACTTAGGGATTCCGGTGAAAAGTGCAATAACTGAAATTGGTCCCAACGGAGTGGAGCGCAAGTTGCCGGGAGATAAATATTATGTTCCTGGAAGTATCCTTCGTATTAATCTTGATTCAACTCAAAGTGCGACGTGGGGTATGTCAAGCAAAGCTGACGTTTATTTTCAAAACAGTCCGGTGTTTAAGTTAGGGCCAGATGCGGTCATGTCAGGAAAAGTAAAGCCGCTTGCCTGGTTCACGGATGAAAATCCATTGCGAAGTGGATGGGCATGGGGAGCAACGTATCTCAAAGGTGGTGTTACAGCATTCGAAGCGCCGGTCGGCAAAGGTAAATTATACGCCTTCGGTCCGGAGATTACTTTTAGAGGTCAGGCACAGGGAACTTTCAAGTTATTGTTTAATGAAATGTATACCGTGGATGAGGCGACCAGGAAAGTGAAGCTTGACTCGAAGAAGTAGTTATCAGTAATCATTGATCGGTATTCGGTGTGGGTTCCCAACTGATTACCGATCACTGATTACGGTTTACTATTCCCCATCTAACTCAACAACAGTGTTCAACAAAACATTCGCCCCTTTTTCAATCTGAGTCTCGCTGCTAAATTCATCAACGGCATGACTAACACCGTTTCTTGACGGGATAAAAATCATTCCACTCGCATAACGCGAAGAAAGTAATTGGGCATCATGACCTGCGCCGCTGATCATTGGGCGATTACTATAGCCAAGACTATCACAGCTTTTTTTAATGGAAGAGATAACTTGTTGATCAAATTTAATCGACTTGATATCTACCAGGGATTCCCACTGACTTGTTAATCCATTAAATGATTTGTCCTGCTTCGCAAATGTTTCAAGCGATTCCATAGCCTGGTATGCAACTGAGTTATCCGGATGACGCAAGTCAATGGTGGCAATTACTTTTTTTGGAACGACATTAATTACATTCGGATGGATTTCAATAGAACCAATGGTAATCAATAAACCATTCTGAGATTCGCATAGTTTTCTGGCGTAGTTGGTCAGGCAACTCATCGCATAAAATGAATCTTTCCGGAGAGCAATAGGTGTTGTTCCGGCATGAGAGCTTTTGCCAACAATCGTTAATCTTCTCCATTGGATAGCCTGAACGCCTTCAACAATTCCGATATCAATATTTTCATTTTCTAAAATCGGACCCTGTTCGATATGCAGCTCAATAAATCGCTCAAAGTTGATAGAGCCACAGGGCACGTTTCCTGCATAGCCAATTCGATTAAGCTCTTCGGAAACAATTTTATGATCATCTGCTGAGATTGCTTTTAATAGTTCGGGCAGCGTTTCAGGTCTGGCGCTTGCAAGACTTCCCATCATATCCGGTGTAAAGCGGGTACCTTCTTCATTTGTGAAATTGGCGAGAACCATCGTGTGGTTAGGCTGGTAGTGTTGTTCTTTGAGTGTTTGAATTACTTCAAGTCCTGCCACTACACCGAGGGCACCATCGTAATCACCGCCGGTCGGAACGGTATCTAAATGTGAACCTACTCCTATGATCTTATCCGTTTTGCCTTTCCATTGACAAAACATATTTCCAATCTGATCAACCTGAACAGTAAGATCCAGTTCCTTTGTCCATTGCATCAACAGGTCGCGGGCTTTTTTATCTTCATTTGATAAAGAAGGTCGGGATACTCCGCCTCCTTCGAGCCGACCAATCTTATTGAGCTCTTTTAGTCGTTGTGTAAGTCGATTTGAGTTGATGCCAGATAAAATCATGGGTTGGTTTTTTTTGGGTCTACTAGATAGCGTCTTTGGAAGGGTGAAGCAAGGGTAGCGCGTAACTGTTTCAAAATTTCGGAGGGGGCAGCTTCGCTGCCAAAAATTTTTCACCGCGGAGGCGCAAAGGCGCAAAGCACCGCAGAGATTCTTATAGTAAAAAAACTTAGCGTGCCTCTGCGCCTCAGCGCCTTTGCGGTAAAGCATCCGCGACGAAGTCGCCAATCATTCACCCGGCGACTTTATCTCCAAATCCAAAACCCTTCCTGGCCCCTCAAACCCAATCATAATCCCTACAACTTTTCCGATGCTGGTGTTAAGACCATGGGTGAAGATTTCTTTTCCATCCCGATAAACAATCACTTGCTTATTCCTGACCTCACAGGTTATCTCCTGAGGCTTTGAGAAATCACATCCAAAAAAAGAAAGATCTGTTTCTTTTCCGCTCACAGAAACATTACCGATATAAGCAAACAAAGCCGAGGTGCATCCTTTTCCGCTAAGTGGAATGACAACAACACCATCTGATCCCAATATTGTTATTCTCACCTGCTGACATACAGACTCTTCCTTCATAGCGGTATTCTGAAGCGTTGTCTTCAGTGAGAAATTGTCCGCCTTGATCTCATTAAAATCCTTCACATTATAGAACGCGGTCCAGACATTATTAAAAACTGTCTTTCCTGTCTTGCTTTTTAGTAATTCAGAATCAATCTGCATTCCGTTTCCATTCAAGGCAATTTCTTCATTGCCAAGATACGTTGGCACAACA
>JANYDR010000356.1 GCA_025363495.1 Cyclobacteriaceae bacterium
TCTTTTGAAAGGAGCAAGGAAGACAAATCAACAGGAACTTCTGCAATTCGCGGGTAGCATTGACCCTCAGAGCATTCAGGAAATAAGCATCGCCATCGCGGCTGGCTGTGAGAATATTGACAATAATGAGTGGTAAAAATCTCCCATACCCGAAAATGATATTTGGATCGCTGCTTTGGCTCAACAACATCAATTGATTTTGGTTACCCGTGATAAGCACTTCAATAGCTTAGAAGCATTGGCCCTTGAAAATTGGTGAAGGCTTGAGCTAAAAATAATTTTGAAGGCCCTTGTATCAAAAGACTATTCTCTCCACGAATAGACTTCTTTAAGAGTTTTATTTAATAATTGTCCTAACCGCCCCAATCCCATTATCCCACAGCCAGCCGCGATGGCGATGCTTATTTCCTGAATGCTCTGAGGGTCAATGCTACCCGCGAATTGCAGAAGTTCCTGTTGATTTGTCTTCCTTGCTCCTTTCAAAAGAGACTTTACGTAGAACAATACCCTGTCTTGCTGCTCTTCGGTGAGTAGGTTTACTGTCTTTAGAAATTCATTTTCGAAGGCTTTCGACAACATTTCGTTTAAAAATATTCATAAAGTTACAATTTTACTCCGATTCGATCATCGAAAAATCAAATAAATTCAACAGATCCAATTCATAACTTTCCACTACTCAATCTGTTTTAACCGTATTACTTCCCGATGAAAGCGGATTCCTTCTTAAACAAACAACGCTCCATAGGCGATCCACCCGCCGACCATTTAGTAGAAAGTATTTTCAAGAGTAACAGTCAATCCGAATTATATACTTCCCTTCAGCTTTCTGAAAAAGAAATTCTAAAGACGCGTAAATCATCTCCGGTAATCGCTTTTATAAAATCCAAGCGACCCACGCCAGGATGGTTTGATGCCAATAGAATTCTAAGCGGACAACAAGTCTTTGAAAGTTATGCGACCGAGATAATGACATTGCTGGGCGTACTGGCGTTGCCATATTGCTATGCAGCGGCGCCGGGAAACAAAGCGCTGTACTTGTCAACCAAAATGCGCAAGCAGCCACAGAAGCGATTGGCTGACACAGCGGACTTCATCATCAACGTTTCAACAAAGGAAAACCTTACTGCAAATAGAATCGGCCACATTCACATCAACAAAACCAGACTAACACATGCCATTGCGAGACATCATGTATTAAAAGGCGAGTGGGATAAAGGATGGGGATTGCCTATCAATCAGGAGGACATGGCAGGGACTAATCTGGCTTTCTCGTACCTGATCCTGGCAGGATTAAATCAATCGGGATTCATTCTCTCTGATAAACAAAAAGAAGATTTTCTTTTCCTGTGGAGATACATTGGATATCAACTTGGTATTGATGAAAAACTATTGCCCGATTCATTAAAAGAAGCGAATCGTCTTGCCTACCAGATCAAGCAACGAAATTTTAAAAAATCTGAGGAAGGTATTGTACTTACACGGGAACTATTGACTTACTATCGTTCTGCTGTTCCAAAAAATGTTTCGCGATTTATTGATTCACAGGTCCGGTATTATTTGGGTCCTGAAGTGGCAGGTTATCTGGGACTTGAACCTGAATTCATAAAAGACAATCTCACAAGTTTGATGAGTTCTTTTAAAGAAGCACAGAATTTCTTAGGCCTTCATAAAGATACCTTTGGAATGATGATTTCGAATCATAGAATTTTAAAAGAGCAGTTGAAGTAAGTCATGTTGCGTCCGCTGGGCCGTTTAAAAAAACCGCGAATTTCTTCTGATTGTTCGGTCAGAGTCATTATAGTCAAAACCTTCCAATGAGTTTAACGTACATTAACTGTCGGAAAGCTTCTGGGTCGCGCGAACAAAATGAAGAAAGCCATACAATTCGGAGAAAGGGTAGAAGGATACAGAATTCCTGTTCTAAATGAGAGGGAAGTTCGTGCATCCGCTGGACTGCTTTTCTTATTTCTTTTCTATGCAATCATGCTTGTCAATTTCAGGCAGGATTTTTCAGTCCTAAAATACTTCATAACTATATTCCTGGCCGATTTTATCATACGGATATTCATTAATCCTAAATTCTCGCCTACTTTAATACTTGCACGTTTGATGGTCAGCCGGCAGAATCCCGAATATGTTGGTGCTCGACAAAAAAAGTTTGCCTGGAAAATCGGTTTGACGTTGGCAACCATCATGTTCTTTCTCCTTATCGTACTTAATGGTCATAGTATTCTTTCCGCAGTATCCTGCCTTGTGTGTCTATTGTTCTTATTTCTAGAATCGGCCTTTGGCATCTGTGCAGGATGCTTAATTTACGGGTGGTATTACAAAGAAAAAGCTGAGTACTGCCCGGGTGAAATTTGTGACCCCAAAACAAAACAGGAGATTCAAGAAATATCAAAAGTCCAGATCGCTATCATTTTTGGTTTCGCCCTGTTTGCATTATTGACAATCTTTATTCTTAACGATACGTTCCAAGAGAATCCGGGTAGCTTATGGGATATTATCTATTCGAAATTCTTTAAATAAATCTATCACCTCACCGCAACCCACCCCTGCCTGCCGGAAGGTCATAGCCGTCAGGCTAAAAGTCATCTAATGCTAAGTATTTGATGAG
>JANYDR010000407.1 GCA_025363495.1 Cyclobacteriaceae bacterium
CTACCAGGAATCCAATGCCAGCACCAATAATTGTCATGATAATGGTACTGATTAGTTTGGATCGTTTTTTCTTCATCTCAATTTTAATTTTTTCAATTAGTATCAAAAAAAGATGTTGGATTACAAAGGGGACAAAAAAAAGACCCCGATTTTATTCAGGGTCTTTTAATCAGCAGAGGAAGAGGGTGTTTTAACCTTCTCCTAATGTGTTGAAAATCAATATGTCTTATCGCTTCTGATCTTAGTGGCACCTCGTTTGGCACCTTCTTTTTGTGATCAAAATCGTTCGTTCTCTATGAGATAAAAATACAAAATTTTGATGATACTAGTACCAAATTTGAACAGGTTTATACTGTTAAAAATGAAGTTACTTGTTCATATTTTAATCCGGTGTAAGAGCAGAATTCATCAATGCTCACAAGCTGATGATCTTCTTTTTTGAAATGACCTTTGATACGTCTGATCAATAATCTACCATGGCGCTCACTCTTGCCCGTGATGCGCTGAATATCTTTTGGGTAGATAATAATCCTATTGACTTTCATACACTATCTATACTTCATCCCTGCCTTATCCTGGGCAAAGCTCTGCACTTAAAGTAAATCATTTTTGGAAATAACGGAAGAATAGCGCGCAAGTGTTCACTCGCGGAAGTGCTTCTTATGTCTTGATGATTCCATCGAATAAGTTTGACCATTGTTGCAACAACGGCTTAACCAGACTGTGCCGTGAACAGGTTGGACAACTAATTTTTTAAACTATGGCAAGACAAAAAGGTATCATCAAATTACAAGGACAAATGGGAGGAATATCCTTCTACAAGTCGCAGCAAGATGGATTTCTTGCGCGTGAAAAAGGAGGCGTTGATGCAGACCGCATTAAGAACGATCCCAACTTTGAGCGCACACGTGAGAACGGTGCAGAGTTCGGACGCGCTGGCGCGGCCGGCAAGCTGTTGAGAACCGCATTGCGTGCATTGCTTATCAACATCGCAGATAGCCGGATGACCAGCCGCCTGACGCGTGAGATGGTGAAAGTCATCCAGGCAGATGCTACGAACATCCGCGGACAGCGCAACGTGATCGATGGAGAAGCAGAGTTGCTGAATGGCTTTGAGTTCAACCTGGACGGAAAGCTTGGCAGTACATTTTTTGCTCCGTTCACTCCAACCATTGATCGCCCTTCTGGTAATCTCTCGATTGATGTTCCGGATTATATCCCTGGTAACATGATCGGAGCACCACAAGGCGCAACTCATTTCCGGTTGATCGCAGCAGGTGTTGAAGTTGACTTTGAAGCAGGAAGCTATGTGGTAACTACTTCTGCAACTCCTGAAGTGGTGCTTGGTCCACAAACTGAAGCAGCGTTGACCTTGACCAATGCAGTAACACCAGCCAGCACGAAGCCGCTCTTTGCAGCTTTCGGTATTGAATTCCTGCAATTCGTTAATGGAGCTTACTACCCATTGAAGAATGGAGTTTATAACGCTTTAGCGTTAGTGGCCGTTGACGGTGGCGTGTAATGGAACTGGAGTTATTCAGGACTTATGACCCTGAAGGAACCAATGGGGAACTCAAGCTCGTGGTGTGCAACACTATCGAGCTGCCCTGGCTCCAGAACAAGCGAAATGTTTCTTGCATCCCTGAAGGAAGGTACGAGCTTCGGAAGCGATTCATAAAAAAGTTTGGGTTGCACTTGTTGGTTGTGGATGTGCCGGATAGAAGCTGGATACTTATTCATCCTGCCAATGACGCAAAGACTCAACTCAAAGGCTGCATCGCACCCGTCACTCAGTTGACTGGACCAGGTAAGGGAAATGAATCGCGCTTAGCGAATGAAAAGCTGAAGGCACTTGTGCTGGAAGCTTTGGAACGAAAGGAGAAAGTATTTATCACAATTAAATCCAAGTGATCATGAAATTGGTAGAAAGATTAAAAGCACCTACTCCGAAATTCTTTCGAGTGTTGCGAAATGTTGGACTCGCGCTGGCTGCTGCCGGTGGCGCATTGCTTACGGCTCCCATTGCATTACCGGTCGCGGTTATAACCGTGGCTGGATATATCACGGTGGCCGGTGGTGTTATCACGGCAGTGAGTCAGACAGCTGTTGACGGTGAAAAGGATTGCAAAGATGACGACTCATAGCAATCATGGCGGTACCGTGGCCGGGACGGCCGGAGGTACCCTCCTCACGATCTTCGCGAATATTCATTCGGAGGACATTGTAAAGACTGCGGTGTTAGCGTGTATCGGTGCGGTGGTCAGTTTTACAATCTCCATAGCGATGAAGTGGATCTCGAAGAAAATGAGAAGATCATCGAACTAATTTCCACCTGCGCTAAGGCTTCGGTGGATAAACAGAATCCTGAGGTAGCAGTCAGGATTCTTGTTTTACACGCATCCCAAGAATATGCTGACAAAGAAAAAGGAAAAAAGAAAGCTAACCCACTTGAAGGGCGAGGCAAGCAAAGCAAGGAGGAACGGAATAAATGAAGGCATGCGGGCGGTATGTGTTTATGCCGTAGTTCCTTGCTTTGCTTATGGTGAGGGCATGCGTGCGCCCGGCTACCTTTGCGATTTTTTTTTATAAATACAAGGCTGCTTAAACTTGAGTGTGCCTCTTTCGATTGGTATACTCAGAACCATCTAAAGTCACCCAGCACAGCTTTTGATACCCGACATGAACAATTGCCAGCCCGTTGCAAAACATATAAGTTCTATTGTACATGTGATTAACACCCTCGAGCCATAATGGCGGAAGGTACTTCAAAGGAATTGCTGTATTTCCATTCGTATCAATAAACCCTACTTTGCCGGCCACTGAAACAGCTGCAAGGCCTTCACTAAACCCGTAGCAGACTTTGTCGTATATAAAATCAACGACCAAGTTTCCCAATGGATCTATAAAGCCCCATTTTCTGTCTTTTAATACCATTGCGAAACCACCACAAAAGTTCATAACATCATCATAGATAGAAGGAATTACCAAGTCACCGCTAGCATTTTTAAAACCAAATGGTCCTTGTTCACCAGGTTCGTTTATTTGATTTTTACCGTATGGGAACAAACCCTGCTTGTAAGAAAAATAGTCTTCTTCCCACACACCCTGATATGGCCATATTCGTTCAGGGGTAGCTGGTTGATCAAGTAAATCATTTAAATCAGCAAACAAATCAGAAGTTCTTTCTGCCCGCTTATTGTAAAGTGCCCATTTATTATTTTACTCAAAGCAAAACGAATCATCAGTTAAACAGATAAAGTCAGAAAACGCAAAAGGGATAATTAACTCCCCAGACATAGCTATAAAGCCCCATTTATTTTTGAGCATGACAGGTGCTAAAATATTGCCACTTATAAATTCCGCAAATGGGTAAGCCCGTTGGTAGATACAGTCAATGGCAATAGTTTTATCAATTTCGCTAAAACCATACTTATTGCCATTTAGAAACGGAATCAGTTGATGGCTATGATTTGGCATCTTTAATACATTATATATTTGTCAATGATGAGTTATGCTGTTAAACTAATCCTCAATCCAAACGATCGGCTCCCTATTTCCCAGTTCACGTAGCTCTTCTTTAGGAATATTAAGACCTTTAATAACTAATGTTTCAAGAGCGCGACATTCGCGTATTCTGGCTAATGATCTAATTTTTGTACCGCTAATATCAAGAAACTTGAGATGATGAAAATGGTGAATAATTGCAATATCCGATATGCTACTATTATTTAGTTTTAATTCTATCAAACAATCTCGCGAGTTGTAGAGAGTTTCTAGAGATGTAAAATTTGAATTTTTGGCAGAAAACCTTTGTATTTTTTCCAATTTAGAAATTCCCGCATAGCTCTTCAAATGAAGAAAGTTAATGGTAAGTTTCTCGATCATTGGATATTCAGACAAAATAGAAACGTCATTGATTTTTGTTTTTGAGATATTCAAGCGCTTTAAAAATTGCTTTTCATCGGGTAAACGTAAACGATCTATTTTCGTATTTACGAGTTGTAGAGACACAAGTCTTTTTAAAGACATGACCGGTCTAAGACTTGTGCATTCAGTAAAGCTTATATTAAGAGTCTTAATGCTATTAAGATCACGGAGTGAAGCAATACTAGAAATAGGTTGACTACTGAAATTCCAATCATTAGTCAACCAGATAGCGTTTAAAATCAGCGGTAAGTTAGACTGACCCAAATGATTAAAGCGACTAAAGTAAAAGACTTTATACTCTTCCGGTAAACCGTCAAACCATTCCTGAGTAATCGGACAAAATGAAGGTTCATCCACCTTTATCATCGGTTCATTTTTTTCAATTGGAGCATCAGGTTCTAACGCATTTTCCCCAACTGTACTACTCTCTGGCCACCCATTTGTATCACTCGACTCTAATGACCATTTACGATTGGCTTTCACAGACCCATGTTGATCGTAACAATTAGCGCTATCTAAAATTAATGCATGGCTACCATTTGGCTTAACTCGCATAACTCTACCCACTTGTTGCAGGTATAATGTAATCGATTTTGTGGGGCGCACTAGTTGAACAATCTCTGTATCTGGCAGATCAAAACCTTCAGTAATGATGCCTACATTACACAATACTGAAATTAGACCTTTGCGAAAATCTGAGAATATGTTTTTTCTAGTTTTAGTATCGGTTGTGCCGTCAATGTGAGCCGCCCTAATGCCTTTGGCCATGAAACGTTCGCAAAGTGCCTTAGAGTGCGACACGTTAACTGCAAAAACTATTGACTTAATGAAATTCCCTCTATATCGAATGTAGCTCTCAACAGCATCAGCCATTTTAATGTCTGAGCTCATTAATTCACCTAGTTCGATTTCATCATAATCATTGGTTTTTGCATCAATTGAAATGTTATGCAGTTGGCGGCTTACATCTTTATATGTTAGAGTCTTCCTATGTTCAATATCCGCTAAACGGCCTACGCTAATAAATCTTTTTATTTGCCATGATTTAATAAGAGTTTGAAAAATATCCTTAAACCCTTGGCCATCTGTCCTTCTAGGTGTGGCAGTAACACCTAGTAAATGTGTATCCCCAGACTGATAATGGGAAACAAGTTTACGGTACGTTTCTGAAGGAGCATGATGCGCCTCATCAATAACTATTAGTGAAAGATTGTTAAGGAATTTAATTTTATCTTTTCTTCTGATTAATGTTTGAACTGTTGCAATTTGAACTTGATGTTCAGGATATTTATCATCTCCAGAAATTATCTGACCAGGAGTAAACCCAAAGCTGCGCAATCTTTCAAAGGTTTGGACTACAAGCTCACGTTTATGAGTAAGTACAAGAATCCTTTTCCCTGGATGTTCTTTAAGATGGCGACTAATAATTTCACCAAATACAATAGTCTTACCAGTGCCTGTTGGCATTTGTAACATTATACTTTGGTGCTGCTCCCAGCCAGCCTGAATCTTTTCAATGACCTCTATTTGATAGTCATGCAGTATTATCATTTATATAAATCGAAAAGTTAGATCTCTTTAATCCCAATTCATACGTATGCCGGAATGATCGACTATTAGCTTAGTTCCGCATTTTGGGCAAGGCATTTTTTTGCAATCCCAAACTTCAAGCTCAGCGGATTCACAAGTTGAGCATATATTATCACCCACCTTCTTCTTTCGCTTTTGAGACGGTCTTGGCTGCTCTTGTTGAAGTTGCTTGGTATTGTCCTCATCCTTGACCTCTTTTCCCTCTGCCATAACCTCTTTCAACCACTCGTTCAATCCATCATGGAAAGATGGTTTTATCAATAATGGATTGGAACTAGATATAGACCTATCGACAATGATTTGACAAGCCCTACAAACAAAAGTATTTGTACTCGAACCTCTTCCAATATCTGGCCCGGCTGAGGTGATTACATTATAGTTACAACCGGGACATTTATAACTTCTCTTAAATCCCATATTTATTTCATTTTCCACAAACACTATAACTCACAATAGGTAAAAAAGCAAGCGATTTTGTTGAGTTTATAAAGGATTAATTCAAGATTTCGATAAATGCTTAATAAAATGACAGTAAAAGGCTGCGCGATGGACTTTGTCGGTTTTGCGAGCCGCCCAGGGCGAACGAAGAGAAACGAAGTGAGTCCCGCGAGCAGGAGGTAGGGTGTGAGCAGTAAGCCCGACCAACGGAGGGCGATGCGAACTATGAGGAAAGCCGCGGAATGTGCTGTTAGGATTGTGGGAGCGGATGCACCGAACAAGGGCTGGCGTGATTTTTTGCTTTTGTGCGGTTGGTTGTTGATAGGAGTTGATCGCGCGTGAGCCAACAAGTGGAGATGCAAAAAACATGACAGCCCGCAGCCCGAACGACAGCGCAGGCGAGCACAACAATGGCAGCGGGTGTACTGCGGCCTGCTGAGTGAAAGAGTGCGTAATGTAACGTAATGGAGTGGAGTGAGCTTTGGGAGGGAAGTGAATGGAGTTTGTGGTTATGTGCGTTGAGCGCGGGTAAGATCATAACCCAAACGGAATGAACGTGTGCCGGAGCGAGCGCAACGAAATGAAGTGTAATGAGTACGATTGAACGAAGCTGGTTGCAGGACACAGGAGCTGCCGTGACGAATGACGCAGCCAAAGCAAAAGGCATGACAGCATGGAGCGAAGCGAAACCTTTAGGCGAACAGTTGGTGCTGTTTGTGCGGATGGAAGTGTGTTAGCAACGGCACGGACTGTGAGTGCTGGCGTGATCTTTTGCGGCAAGGAAGTAGGAACACCTTATTAACCTGCGGGGGGATGTGCGGTGGGAGACTGTGAGTGTTACAAAATCTATAATCCGGCAGCAAATGAAGATAAGTGCCTGAAATTTGAAAATGATAATATGCCTTTACGGGATTAATTTGACCAAGCCTTGATCCTTGTTTGAACTTCAGCCTGCATTTCTGAATTGTTCTTATAGATGAGATTGGAATTGACCAAAGTGGTGATTCTTACAATTGCCTCCGGCTTTGTTACAAGCCCTTGATCCACGAGCTGATCAAATATCCAAAGCATGCCATGATATTCGATGCATAATTTTTTTGCATGATTCCGAACGGGCTTATCACTACTTAGGATAACCGCATCACCAAGCTTTTTTGCAATAAAAACAACGGATCGATCTTCAGGAGTAAGTGCTTTCGGGTAGTCTTCAGTCATCAGAGATGCCTGCTCCGCACCCGAAAGCACGTGAACGGTTAATTTATTGCTTGTCTTATAACCTTCCAGAATTTGTTGCTGATCAGGATACAGTTCATTTAAAACATCTGCTGTTGTATGGATGTCTAAATTCAGCCCAAAGAACCTACCTGTGAGTTGTAGCTCAATTACATCAATGAAGATGCAGGCATCCGTTACAACAATTTTCATCAGGCCAGCACAAGATTCTTTTCACGGAATTCTGCAAGCTTCTGATTATTTAATGAAGCTGCTTTGCTCATGGAGATAAGTTCTTCACCAAGTGCGCGGAAGAGTAATTGATTAAATCTTCTGGATTGTTCCTGTCCCTTATACTCAAAAGGTTCTTCAGTTTTGTACCCGGATTGACTTATGAAGAACATGAATTGCTTAAAGTAGCTTTCAGAGATTACTCCCAGGTCTTTCATCCTGTAAGCAATTGCTTGAATTGAAATGCCATACTGCTGCTTGATAGGCCCTATTTCGGGAAGTAGAATTTTAGATCTGTTTTTCCCTACCTCTTTATATAGAGTGTCTTCCGGAAGCAGCATAGCTGCAGCGAAATAATTGCAATACTTTTCCTTCTGCTTGTCAGTAAGCCCTCCCAAGTTCATGATGAGGTGACCTAACTCATGTAGAGCAGTAAAGCGTTTTCTATCGAGTGACTTAGTTTCGGTTTTATTCAAAACAATCACAGGGATTTTACCATTGTTTGCCCAAGTTGAAAGACCATCAAATCCATCGGAGGATTCAATTTCGATGACTTTAATTTTGTTGTCTTCCAGTAATTCAATCAGATTGAAAATGGGGTCGTTCCCAAGCTTCCATTTACTTCTGAGATCTTTCGCAAGATCTTCAACATCACTATTCGACTGAATGGGCCGATCTTTATAACTGATTGAGAAATCAGTAGGTATGTTCAAAATCTCCTCCAGTTCGAGATAGCGCGAAAGAACATCCTTGGTTTTTTCTTCCAAGCTCTTTCTGTCTTTTACAGGAAAGCGTTGGCGTTTTCTAAAATCAATTTCTCCAATTTCAACTACTTCCTTTCTGAAAAAGTAATCAGGACGGACACCGAGAGCATCACATAGATAGCCGATCATTTCACTATCCGGCATGAAGTCTCCCTTCTCGTATTTGTGAAGAGACTGCCGGGTTACACGATTTTCCAGCTTTTCAGCCAGATCATGTAAGGAAAGACCAGCCATAATTCTAGCCGATTTTAGCCTTTCAGCAAATTGATTCATATAAGATGGTTTTAATGAGAGACGTGCAAGTAATAGTACTGTTGTAGTAACAGGTCATAGATGGAATAGGTTTACAAAAGTATAAATATTCTATACAAATGTCAACTACACCTGTAAATCTGTCAGTGACATGAAATAAGCCTTATTGCATAGTAAATTGCCATTTTACGGAACTTTTGGCGGAAACTGTTGGTTTACATACTATGTTTACAAAATGGAATTAAATATGTATATTTGTAAACTAATGAATAGAATGAAAAAGACATAAAAAAATCAGGAGGCTTAATGAACCCCCTGATTTGGTAATAAATGGGAAAACCAGGTCTGGTAAACCTGATTGACTTTAATATTTGCATTGCAAGTCTACTTGATCCCTCCTTATTATCCAAATCAGATTGGGTCATTCCAGTATGTGGTGAGTTCAGCCTCTGCAACCCAAAACCCAACTAGTACCCGAAGGAAGGCAGCAATTGCATTTTTAAGAATCGACCTGAACTGGTTGAAGCAGCCATTAAAAATGGATCGAGCATCAGATGCTTTGATTGACGGCTTTTAATAATCCATTAAAAATAAATTATTATTAAAATGAACACACAAAATAGCGGAGATGCAACCGCAGACAAAGTTAAAGTGCATACTATTATCGTGAATGGCCGTGAAAAGGAATTTGCAGGAAAGGAAATTTCATTTGAACAAGTCATTGTACTTGCATTCGGTGCGGTTTTACCCAATCCCAATATTTCTTACACAGTGACTTATAAGAGAGGTGAGGGTAACAAGCCCGAAGGCTCTCTTGTTGCCGGTGAATCAGTTAAGGTAAAAGAAGGAATGATATTCAATGCTACCGCAACTGATAAGTCATAGCCCGGATTTGTTTCAACTCTGGGAAGAGGGTCTGTCTCTTGAGATTAGAGATGGATACCTCCTTGTTCATGATGTTCCGTTTGTCAATAGCCGCAAGGCTATTGACTATGGAACCCTGGTGTCTACGTTGAATCTCGCAGGAGATAAAACCACGACACCGGAAACGCATGTTGCCTATTTTATTGGCGATATTCCTTGTGACAAAGAAGGCAATCCGATACAATCAATAATTAATTCCCCTGCACCTCAAGCGTTGTCAGCGGGAATCTTCATTAATGTTACGTTCTCCAGTAAGCCAAAGGATGGGTACAAAAATTACTTTGATAAGATCACTACCTATCTGAGTATTATTTGTAATCCTGCCAAAGCTTTGGATGATACCGTTACTGAACGAAAATTTAAAGTGTATCCTACTGAAGGTGATGAAGATTCTGTCTTTCAGTATTATGACAGTAATACTTCACGCGCTGGAATTGGTGTAGTATCGGATAAGCTTAAAGGACACAAGATTGCTATTATAGGCTTGGGTGGAACGGGTGCGTATATACTGGATGGTATTGCGAAAACTCCAGTAAAGGAAATTCATCTTTTTGATGGTGATTGGTTTTTGCAGCACAATGCCTTCCGAGCGCCAGGAGCACCTAGTATTGATACCTTGAAAGAGCGACAAAAGAAAGTCGATTATTTTCATGGGATTTACTCCCGAATGCATCGTGGTATTTTTAAGCATGGATACGTTGAGGAAACAACTCTTCATGAATTGGATGCTATGGATTTTGTTTTCATCGCTATTGATAAAGGTGAGATCAAAAAGCCTATCATGAAGTATCTTGAGCAAATCAACAAACCGTTTATTGATGTTGGGATGGGACTTCACTTGGTAGATGATAAGCTCATTGGTATTGTTGCTTTAACAACCAGCGTTTCGGAGAAGAGAGATCATGTTTGGAATGGACGAGTATCTTTTGCTGATAATCAAGCCAATGATTACACGAAAAATATTCAGATAGCTGAATTGAACTCGCTTAATGCCGCGTTGGCCATTATCAAATGGAAAAAGCTGCTTGGTTTCTATCAAGATTTAGAGAAAGAGTTGCATAGTAATTATTCGATTAATGTAAACATGTTGCTTAGTGAAGATCATACATAAGTTTGTTGAATACATTCCGAATCAATTGGAAGATGGAATGCTCTATGTCTCAATCGAGTTTGGCACAGCAGTGCACAAATGCATGTGTGGATGTGGTAACGAGGTGGTAACCCCGTTATCACCCACCGATTGGGAATTAATTTATAATGGTGAAACAGTATCCCTTTATCCATCCATTGGCAATTGGGGATTTAAGTGTGAATCACATTATTGGATTACACGAAGTAAAGTAAAATTTGCTGAGAAGTGGTCTCTCAAAAAATTAAAGCGAATCGTGAGCGAGATAAATTTTTTAAGAGTAGATTTTTTGACGATGAGGATAAAGCTAAATGACTTCCATTGTGAATTTGATGCAATAGTAAGACTCAATCCTTTATTCAAGGCTACTCAGAAAATAGAATTCAGGATGAAGGTCTCTTTAACTCTTCCACTTTTTAGAAAGACAGTTGTGCTTTCGAAAACTCCAGTGCAGTTTTTGTTGAAATAAGTTAACAAAATGTTTGATGCTGCATCCTCCGTTAATCCACTGCCAAGTGCACCAGAAATGGGCTTACCATCATCGGTAATGAAGTCAAATCTCCAGGATTCAAGCAGAATTCCTTTTAGGATTCCTTTCAACTGAATTTCCTTTTGAGTAGTTGTGGTTTCGGCTACGCGTTCGTATGCCACTTCAACATCGTGCGGTTCTAGTGACGCCCGAATTCCGCCTGACTCAACAGTAAGGCCCGCCTTGTCATCAGAAACTATTTTCAAAAATTGACGCAATCCAGTCAATGTTCTGTGAGGCACGTTATCCAGAGATGCAGCAAAATCTTCATCGCTTTTTGCAGATGACGCAATCAAGTTTGAAACATAGGACAAGGAATCGGAAACTTGGCCTTCGTTAAACAAATTACTGTCTTCGATTTTTGATAATTCAACACCAAACGAACCCCTTGGCAAAGCGGTTAGAAATAGTTTGGCATCATAAGCGTTTTTCAACTGTCCTCTTGCACCGACTTTTCCGTACCCACGTTGTGCAAGGTCTGCATGAACCATTTTTTGAAATGGAAGAATTGCCTTGCTAATAAAAGTTGCGTCTATTCCCATTGAACCGTGCACCGGTTGACCCGAGAACACCAGCGTAACAGAAGGCTCTTTTGCGCTTATAGGTAGTTCAGCTAACTGTTTTTTGAGTGACTCCAATTTTTTCTCCAACGAAAAACTCATCAGTGGATGACCGGCCATTCCTTCTGCAAGCCTCTCCGCGTCCAGAATCTGAACTTTTATATTTTCTCTTTGTCTCCGCAGGTTCATAGGATTAACGAATTTAGATATATAACTGCATCATTGTCAATAGTTACCGTATTTAATTCTACAGATAGCATACCCTTCCAAACTGCGTTTCTGTTATGTGAAAATAAATGCGTCCAATATCGAGAGTATTCCACAGTTAGCATAGGATTCCAAGAGGCATCAAAAGGATAATGATCCAGTTTAAAATTATTTTTTGACAAATCACTATCTCTGAACTCTGGAAATAGAGTGATTAAATTTTGCTGAAAGTTTAGATCATAACCCCAAAAAATAGTCACTACATCTAAATCTCTGGGTGCGCGATTTTCAATTACCTCGATATTCTCAAGAAAACTTCCATCTAACCACTGGATCGCGTTAAATAAGTTGTGAGTTCTGAGAATGTCTCTGAATCGCAAAAAATTCAGGAGTATTTCTTTT
This sequence comes from Cyclobacteriaceae bacterium, assembly GCA_025363495.1. Lineage (GTDB taxonomy): Bacteria > Bacteroidota > Bacteroidia > Cytophagales > Cyclobacteriaceae > ELB16-189. The sequence continues at coordinate 12,166 of JANYDR010000407.1, forward strand.
CTTTCGGGAGAGGTTGCAAATCGTTGACATAGCTCCAGGCTCGTACAAGGGTAAGGTGAAAGCTCCGTTGGAACTCTTGGATCCCCAAGATGAGGTGGGATAACATGGTTATGATCAAACGGTGGTATTGGCATACGTGTTTCTTTTTCTCATTGCTATTCAAACAACCCCCCATACCCTTCCTTCGGTTCTTCCGCAACATTCTTCTTTTTCTCCTTACCTGCCTTCTTCTTATCCCACAATCCGGCCTTTACTTCTTCCTCGTGGATTTTGTGATTGAGTTCTAAGAGGCGTTTGAGAATTTCTTTGCGGGCCTCGGGGTGGATGGTGTAGCGCACGCGGTCATTCTCGGGCAGGTAGTCTACTTCATAGAAATTGTGGCGAAGCTGAATATCCTGCCAGCCGTAGGCTTCTAATACGGCCTGGTCCATTTGCACATGCAGTTCGCGAAGTTTCAAAATATCTAAGTGGGCCTTTTCGCAAACCTCACGTGGTTGCTTGCTTTGTGCTACAATATCGATGCTTGTTAAGTATTGTGAGTGAACGAGGTTATAGATTTTGGTTAAACCTAATTGAGTTAGAGTCATTATTTGGTTTCGCACATTATTACATAGTTCGCCAATGGTTCCTAGTGTTCGATGAGTTTCGTCACTTATACCAATTGGCAGCGGGAAAGTTTCAAATACATCTCTCACAGAGTAATTAAGTGTGCCACCCCCAAGGGTAGAACTGTATTTCCAACACCATTCTTCGTGAAAGCATGAATTAATTATTGATAAAATGAAAGGCTCATCGTATGGCAACACAATAAGTTTGTGCATAAATACTTGATCCTTGTTAACCTTTGAAAATTTAACATATTTGGTAACGGCAGCACAAACAAGGGCAAATTCGACAGATCTTAATCTTTGATACAATTCGGGTCTTTTATCCCAAAATTTCCAAAAAGAAAGTTCATGAATTTGCTTTCCATTTGCATATACCTCATCGCGCTGAGGCTTAACCTTTTCAACCACCACGTTAAAACATTCAACATAACTTGATGCCTTTTCTATTGTTAGGTCTTTAAAGTCGATAATATATCTTGAAGCCCTTTGATCAAAATTTGAGTTGATATCGTCACCACTTAAGTAGAGACGAACAACTTCTGAATTCCTTTCATCACTTGCAATCAGTCTTCTGCCCTCATTTTCATTCAAAACAAATCCAATATTTTTTAAACAGATGTTTACGATCTTCTTGAAGTTGGAAAGGTATTTCATGGTGGTATTGTGATCGCACTTGCGAACGGACTTCAACCAGAATTCATAGTCGGTAATAAACTCGTAGTTCATGTCTTTGATGTTCATATCATCGACATTGTACTTCCACTTCATGAAGTCGCGCGTGTGTTTTTTGGAAGTAGTGTAGCGTTCGAAGGTGAGGGGTGAGAATTCTTGACCGATTAACTCTTTCATTTGTTTGTTGTGGTGCTCAAAGATTTGGAGGAGCATGCGCGGTCGCTCGGTGACGATATCCAACCATTTCACTTTGAAGGTATGCATGGTTAAGGCTTTGCCTTCATTCATTATTTCACGCTGGTAGTCAAACGCACGAACGCGCATCGCATCGAGTAAAGAATTTGTTCTCTTGGCTTCTTCTGAGTTGCCTTTCATCTTACCAGCTTCAGCAGACCACTGCTCTTCACGGATGTAAAACTTTGTGGTGACTTCAAAGCGCTCACCGCTGAGTGTGACACGCATATAAATTGGAACTAACCCGGATGTTGTTGCGCGAGACTTCCGCGCATAAAAGAGGACTGAAATTGTGTGACTCATGGCACCTAAGTTTTGGTTAAAGTTGGTTTGTATTAGCGCCTGATTCAAGATGTTCAAAAGCGATTCGGCTCTTGAACAAGTTGGTTATCAGGCTCTTTTGGCCAATTCGGTGCCAGTAACTTTTTGAAATTCACTGGCACCTTAATTGGCACCTAGGGATTGAGCAACTTTGAATAAAACGAGAAGGGATAAAATGAAAAAAGCCCGAATTCATAGAGAACTCGGGCTTTTGACCTTGATTGAATTTGTAATCGCAGAGGAAGAGGGATTCGAACCCCCGGACCCCGTGAAGGGTCTCCGGTTTTCAAGACCGGTGCAATAAACCGCTCTACCATTCCTCTGTGTACGGTTTCTCGATTTTGGATTGCAAAAATAATGGATAATTCCTTTCCT
>JANYDR010000369.1 GCA_025363495.1 Cyclobacteriaceae bacterium
ATCATCAACAACTGATGCAATGCCAAAAGTGTGACCGCACCGTACCATTACAATGACAGGTGTTATTAGATTATAGAACTGCCTGATGGTTATGGTCTCCCCTATTTGTTCTCTTACCTTTTCATATTCTCTATCAAAGTTTGCTTTTGAGGTGTAGCGATAAATGTTGGGGTGAGTTTCCTCAAGTGAAGTCTGAAATATTTTCAAATCCTCTAAAGCTTGTGCCCTTCTTATTGAATTACTACCTAATTGTCCAAAGGCGGTTAGGGTAGAAATAATAAACATTATTGTTGTTGCGGACTTCATTGTTGTTAGTGAGCGTTGAACTAAGATAATTATTTAAAACTTACACTGTCCGCCGCCATATGGTTCATCAACTGCGTGCCGAACGCGAGAGTGAAGATCTTAAATTCTCTGGCTCGCCTTCGCGAAGCCGCTTCGGCGAAGCGAGGGCACGCTAATACACGTTTGTCATCGCTAGTCGCGAATGGCTGTGCCATCTGCTATTAAATCGCAGCCCTTTGGGCCTGAGTGCACTTTTGAACTTAGTAAATAAATGAAAACTTCATATCAGATAAGGCCCATGGTCCTACGCCTGTTGTCAGCTGGGCACCTACCGTCCGATCGTCTTGAGGGGAGAATTCTTTAATCTGTCCGCGAGGTATTTCTTCAACTGTTCCAAGGTCATGTTTTGAGTTTCCTCACTTATCTTGTCTCGAGCATCCCGCATCATTTTTACCGCATCAAAGGCCTTAATTTTCTCTTTAGTCTCCATAGGTCACTAGTTCTTGTGGTGTCCGGATTTCAATTGGCGGGTATCCTAATTTCAAATTTACTGAATTGTAGCCTTTTATTCTATCAAGGTTTACGATGTGTTTGAAGTTCCAACTGGCTAAGACGTCAACGCGGTTTATGGTCGCCAAGGCAATATGCCGGCAATCCTCAAGACTTGTCCTGCCGACAACCCTTTCGGCAACGTATCTGTCCGCAAGGTCAATCGTTTCCTGGGTTAACTCTATTCTTTCAAATCTGTCGCCTGGATATTTCAGTAACAATTCGTTTACATGTTTTGGGGCATGGAGCAGTTCCAATTCAAGCAAGTCAGAAATAACAAATCTAACTTCGTTGTTCTCAAGTCTTTTAAAAAGGAGTTGTGTCGGCTCCTTGAATTCATCGTCGAAGAATCCACCTACTACAGATGTGTCAATATAAATTCGTTGACTCATTAGTTGTCATATCTTAATTGGTGCCTTGCCCACAAATATTGGCTATGTGTATTACCCAATTGTCTCACAAGATTCAGAATCTGATCAAACCTTAGCGCGATGTTATTTGTTCCAGCTTTCACAATTCAATTTAGGAATTTTTGCTCATTGTCTATTCTCGTCTACGCACGTATCTTTTTGTTCTTAAATAACAAGGAATTAGAATAAACGCATCTTTAATATAGTTCATCAATTGCGTGCCGAACGTATCGAGATCGATTTTAAATTCCCTGGGCACGCTGACAAAGGCTAAACTTCCTAACCCAAGTCGTTGCCTTGGGCTAGGAAATCACGCCACGTTGTGGCTTAATGCACGTTCTCTCCAGAATATACATCACTGCTCGTCACACGGTATTTTTTATTAATTACTAAGCTCAAAAATGCACTAAGGCCCAACGGGCGGAAATTTATTAGCGTAGGGCAACGCCCTACGCTAGCAACGACGAACGTGTATTAGCGTGCCCAGAAATTCTAAATCGATCTTCGTACGTTCGGCACGCAATTGATGAATTCAAATTGAAAAGATATGTCCATAACCAAAATTGTCTATTCGTGCCACAGCACACTCCATGACACTTTATCTCCCTTTGACCTTATTTTTGAATCCACATAATTCCCCTTCATTGTAAATGCATTGTTTATTAATTTGGGACTTTAGAAGAAAATGAAAGTCGCTCTCTTTATCCCATGCTACGTCGATCAGTTCTATCCCCAGGTTGGGATCAGCACGCTCGAGTTATTGGAACGACTAGGCTGCGAGGTTGAATTTCCCATCAAACAAACTTGTTGCGGACAACCAATGGCCAATGCGGGGTTTGCTGCATCCTCCAAAGCCTGTGATTTAAATTTTAAAGAGAATTTCAGCGGCTTCGATTATATCGTTTGCCCTTCCGGAAGCTGTGTGCTCCATATTAAAGAGCATCTGCAACCAGCAAGTGATCCTGCAGTCGCAAAAATAAGGTCGAACATTTATGAGCTGACCGAGTTTTTAACAGATGTGCTGAAAGTCGAGAATCTTACCGCTTCTTTTTCTCATAAAGTGGGACTTCATATAAGCTGTCATGGTCAGCGGGGACTGCATCTTTCGTCTATGTCGGAACTGATGCTACCTTCTTTTTCAAAACCAGCAAAACTTTTGGGAATGGTCAAGGGTCTGGAACTGGCTACGTTAACACGTAAAGATGAATGCTGCGGCTTTGGTGGAACATTCTGCGTGACAGAAGAAGCTGTTTCAGTTGCTATGGGCCAGGACAGGGTCGATGATCATATTAATAAAGGTGTTGAATATATTACTGGTGGCGACATGAGTTGTCTCATGCACCTCGAAGGTATTCTGCGAAGACAGAAGAGCAACGTGAAGGTGGTCCATATTGCGGAAATACTTAACAGCAGAAACTAATGGATCACTCGAAAGCAGCGGAAATTTTTAACAAGGACAAAGCCCGCACTAAATGGCATGATGAAACGCTGTGGATGGTCCGGGAAAAACGTGACAAAGCGGCTCACTCAGTACCTGATTGGGAAAAATTAAGAGAAGCAGCATCCAATATAAAATCCCATACGCTATCCAACCTTGATGAATATCTAAAAACATTTGAAGACAAGGCAAAGAAAAATGGAATTACAGTTCATTGGGCCGCTGATGCTCATGACCACAACGAAATTGTTTATTCTATTATCAGGTCCAACAACATTCAAAAGATTGTCAAGAGCAAATCAATGCTCACCGAAGAATGCCACATGAATGAATTCATGGCATCGAAAGGCATTGATGTTATTGACACCGATCTCGGTGAACGGATCGTGCAATTCCGCAAGGAACATCCCAGTCATATTGTAATGCCTGCCATTCATTTGAAACGTGAAGATGTTGGCGAGACATTCCATCAGCATTTAGGCACAGAAAAAGGAGCCACGGATCCTCAATATTTAACGGAAGCTGCTCGTCAACACTTGCGTGATAAATTCATTGCATCCGAATTGGCAATCACCGGAGTAAATTTTGCCATTGCCGAAACCGGCGGATTTGTAGTTTGTACCAACGAAGGTAACGCCGACATGGGCGCTCATCTCGCCAGTATTCACATTGCCTGTATGGGAATTGAAAAGATCATTCCTAAAATGGAGCATCTTGGAGTTTTCTTGCGATTGCTTGCCCGCAGTGCCACAGGTCAACCGATCACAACGTATTCAAGTCATTTTCATAAGCCACGTCCAAATCAACAAATGCACATTGTTATTGTTGACAATGGTCGCTCTGTTCAATTAGGTCGTCCTGATTTTCGGAATTCGTTAAAGTGTATACGCTGCGCCGCATGTTTTAATACGTGTCCTGTCTATCGAAGAAGCGGCGGTCACAGTTATCACAATGCCGTAGCGGGTCCGATTGGTTCAATCCTCGCCCCCAATCTCAACATGCGCGAGAACGCAGACTTACCATTCGCCTCGACTCTTTGCGGATCGTGCACGAATGTTTGTCCCGTGAAAATTGATTTACACGATCAGCTCTGGAAATGGCGCCAGGTTTTGATGAAGGAAGGCTACGGATCATTATCAAAAAAGACGGGGATGAAAATGATGACAACTGTTTTGTCCAATCCTGGTATTTATAATTTCATGGGTAAACTGGGACGAGGTGTGTTGAGGACTATTCCATGGATAGCGAAAAGTAAAATGTTGAATCCGTGGTATAAACATAGGGAGATGCCGGTGGCGAGGGGGAGTTTTAAGGAGTGGTATGTTGGTAGAAGGGGTAATAGGTAGTCGGTGATCAGTAATCGGTAATCAGTGAGCGCAAGAGAAAAAATATTGAGTGCTGTTAAGGGTAATAAGCCGGAGCTGCTTCCACTGCAAACGTGGGATTGGTCGAGGGTCGAAACTGATGTGCGCGATACATTTATAAAAACGCTGCAGGGAATCGGTGGAACGGTGAGTATTGTTAAAGATCTGCAGCAGGTAAAACAAAGGGTACTTGAAGTACACGGCGATGAGAAACGAATTATAAACAGGGTTGCTTCGCTGGACTGGAAAAATTCCGATAAAATCGAAATAGAAAATTCCACTTCGATGGAAAAAATTGAAGTGGCAATCATTGAAGGTCAGATTGGCGTTGCGGAAAACGGAGCGATCTGGGTGCCGGAAGATGCAATGGGCAACCGCGCGTTACCTTTTATTTGTCAGCACCTGGTAATAGTTCTTTCAATTAATAAAATAGTTCCGACGATGCATCAGGCGTATGCAAGTATCGATGTAACCGCTAATGGTTTTGGAGTATTTATTGCGGGGCCATCAAAGACTGCGGATATCGAGCAGTCGCTGGTGATTGGGGCGCACGGAGCGAGAAGTTTGGCGGTGTTTCTATTGGATTCTTAATGCATTTCCCGCAGATTTTTTTGCCAGTAGAGTAGAGAAAAGAAACACACGCCTCGTGGCGTACCAGATTGCACAGATTTTCACAGATAGGCAGCGAAGCTGCACATCTGTGTCATTTTCCTGACAAGCAAAAGAATCATCAGCAATGATCTGTGTTCATCTGTGCAATCTGTGGCAAAGTATTTATTTTTATTTTCAGCCCCATCAACTTACTTTAAATGGGTCTTAGAACGCATTCCGAATATCATCAACAGAAACCCCCAGTATCGCCCTTACCAACTTATCCATCGCTTTCTCATCCCCTTGAAAATGAAACGTAGTTTGTACGTGAACAACTTTCTCCCCTGGCTTCAACTCCAATGCAGGTGATGAACTTTCCAATTCATTGAATGGTCCCAATGGTTTTGCTCCAGGTGACGGTGGCCCATCGTTATATGAATTGATTACATCTCCATCGAAGGGTTTAGCCTGGATCTCCCATGCAGAGTTCACATAATCGGCAACCCGCTCAGGTTTAATATATTTTAAAATCGTCAGTGTATTAGTTTTATAATTATAGCTCCCCAGAATATTTCTTGCCCTCAACGGCGACAATCCAATTTTACTGCGATAGTTACCATCGCCCTTGAAATAAATTATCCCATCACCAACTTTCAACCTATCAGATGGCACTTTACCAAAGTATGCGTCGTTCACAATTGAACCGAGGGTCTTCTCTTCTCCTTTAATAAAGGGAATTACCATGACCGTTTCAGGTGTTGGGTTCAACATCCCGAGCAGCCAGATAGAGAGGATGCCGGTATTTTTACTCCATGGCTGTGATCCGGTATTCTCAACGGAGTTCCGTGACTGATACGCTACCAATTTTATATCAGGGTCGGATTGAAGTCCCAGCAATGAATATGATTCAACTGGATTGATGACACTTATCTCTCTTTCAATTTTTATTTTAAATTCAGTGCCTGAATAATTTTTAAGTGTTGCTGTCTTTGAAAATCCAGCTTCATGTTTCGTTGAAGATACCAGATCGAATGGCTCGATGTCGATAAGCTTTGGCGTCTCCCAGTTCTCAAGATTAAACTCCTTTCCCTTTTCAAAGAAGATCGAGAACTGTCCGCCTTCTGGTCCGAGCCAGAATCTTTCTTCTCCTCCAAAAGCATTCATGTGCCTGGAGGTATCTTTTGATTCGAATAAGTTTCTGTTTATCCAGCCATAACTACTTCCGTTCATTCCTTGCGCTGAACTTGTCATCACTCTGCCTTGAAGAGCGGGTGATATTGCCACTTGTCCTTCCCCCAACGAATCGCTTAGAACGATGATGTCGGTGTATTTTTTCAGGAAGTCTATATCGTTTTGAAAAGATGTTGTTGCTGAACTCAGTTGAATTGAATTTTCCTGTTTACTGCGTCCACATTCGGAAAGAAGTATCAATAAGATGATAAAGCTATATTTTAATTTCATATAACAAAGGAAATTGAGGTAAGGTCACGAAGAGCACAACGAACCACAAAGAACACGACGAATTGAAACGGGTATTTGCGATCATATTTCATTCCTTTGTGAAGCCTTTATGTTCTGCTACATAACTCTTAAAGAATATATGAAAATCAGCTATTTAGTGACTTCGTCACAGTGATCACCGCGGAGACGCAGAGGCGCAAAGCACCGGTAAAGCAACCTGCGACGAAGTCGCCAATCCTCGAAGACTGGCACACAGACGAGGCTACTGAAACAAGGAGTTATTTTCATCACAACATCATTTCACTAATCGAGATACTTCGCATTCAAAAAACATAACGAAGTAGGTTTATTCAAAAGTCACTATTCCTTTTGGAGTCTGAATCGTCAATTTTATGAGCGGCTTCGCATTTTCTTTAACACCAGAAGGCAAACCAATATTCCGTAGAATAACAGCAACTTCTGCTGC
>JANYDR010000425.1 GCA_025363495.1 Cyclobacteriaceae bacterium
ATATGGATGACAGAAACGCCAGGAATGCCGTTATTTTCGTCACCATCGCATAAATTGACGACTATGTTGATCTTTGAGGTCGGATAGTTTTTAATCTTCAGGATGACATCTTCAACGGCATCAATGGTAACATTCTCCCATTTCCACTCACAGCCGACTTCATCGAATACCTTTTTGTATTCGGCTATACTTTGAGTGTAGTCATAGTAATACTTAAGATTAGGATCGTCAGTAACCAGGTAAGGAGCTATTATCCATACCAGGTAGTCGTCTTTTCCTTCTTTAAAATTTAAAGTATTCTTTAAGTTATATGTAAGGTCTCCTGATGTAATCACTTTGATATCAGTAAGTTGATAGGAAAGAGAACTTTGAGGAGAAGAGAGTGAGAGGCGCCGATCAGGTTATTCAACCTTTCGATTTGTATCATCGATATGTATTGATCGTGCTTGATAAGTTTCGACATCGTTATGTTCTCATGTCAAAATCTGTTCAAATATATATACTTTTTATTTACATAACATCATTCTTAACCAATTGATATTGACTTTACTGACATATGAGATGTATAAAGTTTATCTCTCCTTACATTCATTAGCCTGATACTTATCAACTTTCTTGCTATCAATCATAAAAAGATAAATGATAAATTGTATTTGCAAGTAAATTTAATTGAAGCAACACTTCAAGTAAGCTAAAAGCAAAAAGCTGAGAGCTTAAAGCAGGTATCTCCCATGTTTAAGCTCTCAGCTTTTTGCTTTCTATTTTTATTTATCCTCTTGCAGCCAACTTACCCTTGATGAAGTCAGTAAACTGGTAGTTCTTAAGAACATTTTGAGGTAAATACTTTGCGCCTTTGATCATACCAATGCAATTGTCACTACCGCACTGACATTCGAAAGCCTGGTCCATGTCCCACTCAGCGGATGGATAGAAGAATGTGAACTGTTCACCTTCCCTGATTGGCTTCACGGCAATCAAATGCTTCCTCGTTGTGTCAAAAAACGCATTTGGATCACAGCTATGATTGATACATTCAAGGTATTCAGGCTGAAGCAAGATGTGCTCATGCTCGCTGATCTGTACCGTAAGATAGGTGGGTGTTGGAAAGATCTGATCCCAATAGAAAGTGGCGATAACTTCTCCCACCTTAAAATTCCTACGGGAGAATAAAGAACGATGGCCATTGATGGAGTCAGTGCGTTTCTCAGCCGCGTCGGATTGAGAAGCTACTATCATGGAGTTCGATTCGTTAAAAATCATTGGTGTGTTGTTTTGTAGTGGTTGGTTGTAATAAAAATCAAAAATGGCTTAATCAGATGATTAAAAAAAATTTTGATCAAGTTTCGGGTGGATGACACAGGATAGATGTTGCCTGCCTACCTGTAACATGCATCCTGTATCTAAGTCCCAATCCATCTAAGGGATTACCCTTACACCTATCTGCATGACATTAGAATGATATCTTCCATCAAAATCCTGTTTTTTGAATTAAATAAGCCCATTTCTCCCCTTTTCCTGATTTTATACAAATCAGATTTCCCCTTACAAAAACACATATGAATAGACCCACCTTTGAGTAACGAAAGCAAATTATTCACCACAAACAACATCGATATGAAGGTCAGAAACAGATACACAGACAAAGTTGATAACGCAAAGATGATCGCTCTGCTATTTATAATAACAAGCATCTGCTCTGCAATAGCGTAACTACTCCTATTCAAAAAACCATTAAAATCCACAGCCATGAACTTCATTGAACAAGTACAGGAATTTAGAAAGAACTTCTTTTGCGAAAAACATAAGGAATCCCTGCGCAAGCAGCAGTTTATTATGGATATCACAACTACGCAAGCCTTTTCAAAGATGAATACCCAGGATAAGATAACATCCCTGGCGAAGCTGATATTTTTGTTTCAGTCTGATTATGGACATTCTCCCAAATTACTTGAGAAGAAGCTGGTAAGGCTGAATACTGATCTTAGGAAACAGGTGGTAAAAGACTGGAGCGGAATATATTCAGTTAAAAACTGAAAAACGATTGAAGTTCAAGGTTGTTAGCTGTTAATTGTAAGTCGCCTGCCCAGCTATTTTTTGAACTTTTCACGAAGCATGGCAAGCTTGTCTTCCATGCTTTCTTCTTTAGCCGCGCTTTGAACCTCATTGGTGGTAGTCACACCCTTGTTAGTATTTTTCACCTTGCCTGTGTTGGTGTTTTTCACCAACACACCTACAATGTTCGTACTTAATTTTGGTGTCTTCTTCTCCGATTCCCTTGACGTTACCGCTCTGTCATCAAATGGATCGCTCTTCATTGACAACGCGATGCGCTTTCTTGGCGCATCAACTTCCATCACGGTGACTTTCACTTTCTGCTGAACTGCAATAACAGCACTTGGATCTTTTACAAACTTATCGCTGAGGTGGCTGATATGAACCAATCCGTCCTGATGCACGCCTATATCCACGAATGCACCGAAGTTGGTTACGTTCGTTACAATACCTGGTAGTACCATTCCAACTTTAAGGTCCTTGATCTCATGGATGCCTTCTTCAAAGCTAAAAACTTCAAATTTCTCACGAGGATCACGGCCCGGCTTTTCAAGTTCAGAGAGGATATCGGTCAACGTTGGTAATCCAACTTTGTCTGTCACATATTTCTTAAGATCGAGCTTCTTGCGTAATTCAGCACGTGTCATCAGATCATTGACGGTACAACCAAGGTCCTTGGCAAATTTCTCAACAATAGAATAGCTTTCCGGATGAACCGCACTCCTATCCAGTGGGTTTTTCGAGTCACGGATACGCAAAAATCCTGCGCATTGCTCAAATGCTTTATCTCCAAGGCGTGGCACCTTCTTCAATGCACTGCGATCTTTGAATGCACCGTTCTGATTACGATAGTCAACTATGCTTTTAGCCAGTTGCGGACCAAGTCCTGAGACATACGAAAGCAATTCCTTACTGGCGGTATTGACCTCTACTCCTACTGAATTAACACAGCTCATTACCACATCATCAAGGCCAGCCTTCAGTTTCGTTTGGTCTACATCGTGCTGATATTGTCCAACTCCGATCGATTTAGCATCAATCTTAACCAATTCCGCTAACGGATCTGTAAGCCTTCTGCCAATAGAGACAGCCCCCCGTACTGTAATATCCTGATCAGGGAATTCTTCGCGGGCAACATCAGATGCAGAATACACTGAAGCACCGCTTTCATTTACCATTACAACAATGATCTCCTTCGGAAGCCCCAACGCTTTCACAAAAGACTCGGTCTCGCGGCTGGCAGTTCCATTACCGATAGCGATGGCTTCAATTTTAAATTTATCGCATAGTCCCATGACAATGGTACCTGCTTTCGTAGTCTCGCGCTGTGGTTCATTTTGATAAATGACCGTATTGAATAGCAAATCGCCTTGCTCACCGAGACATACAAGCTTTGTACCCGTGCGAAAGCCAGGATCTAATGCCAGTACACGTTTCTGGCCAAGTGGTGATGCCAGCAATAACTCTTTGAGGTTTGATGCGAAGACTTTAATTGCTTCAACATCTGCCTGGAGCTTGGACTCTACTCTAACTTCGCTTTCCAGTGAAGGCTTTAGCAGGCGCTTATAGCTGTCTTTCACGGCAAGCTTAACCTGTTCAGCGATCGGCTTGGATGTTTTGACAAACTGATGCTCCAAAGACTGAACAGCAAGCTCTTCACTTGGAGCGATGTCCAATGAAATAATGCTTTCATTCTCTGCACGACGCATAGCCAATAATCTATGGGAAGGAGTCTTTTTGATAGGTTCACTCCATTCAAAGTAGTCTTTGAACTTCTGGGCTTCTTCAGTTTCCGCTTTTGACTTCAATACTTTGGATTCTATAATTCCGTCTTTCCAGAAAAGTTCGCGGATGTTTTTGCGTGCTTCCTGGTTTTCGCTTACCCACTCAGCCATGATATCACGTGCACCCTGGAGAGCTTCTTCTTCCGTGTTCACTCCTTTCGCTGGATCGATGAAGGAAGCAACCAGCTTTGCGAGATCGATGTTACCTTGTTCGAAGATGCTTAATGCCAATGGTTCCAGTCCCTTTTCTTTGGCTGCTGTCGCGCGCGTCTTGCGTTTTTGTTTGTATGGGAGATAGATGTCTTCGAGTTCTGCGAGCGTCTCTGCGTCTTCAATGGCTTTCGCCAATGCAGGAGTGAGTTTCTCCTGCTTTTCTATGTATTTTAAGATCGCTTCCCTGCGCTTATCCAGTTCCACCAATTGCTCATGTCGGTCGCGGATAGAAGCCAGCACCACTTCATCGAGACTGCCGGTAAGTTCCTTGCGGTATCGTGCAATAAAGGGTATTGTAGCGCCTTCTGTCAGAAGATTAACTACAACATTTACCTGTTTAGTAGTGAGACTGAGTTCGTTAGCAATTCGTGCAATGATCTTTTCCATGAGAAAGCAGAGAAGTTTAAAAAATGGAATGGCAAATCTAAAAAGGGAAAGGGGAAATGCAATTGAAGTTCTATTATTCACCAAAAAGAGAAGCTGAAAATGGAAAATCGAAATTAGAAGCGTTAATAATGATCGATGCAAACTAATTAACTTTGCAGACTCAAGCTTTCCACTTTCAGCTTTCAACTAATGAAAAACTTCCTCCCCATACTCCTCGCTCTCCTCACCTACTCTTGCACACCTAAAACCGAAGAGACAGCACCCGGTACATTGCCCAAAGAACGTCCTCTCGATTTTGTGCTTGAAACCCGTTATGACGGGGGAATGCGTGATACAAGTGCTGAGCTATTTGTCTCAAGGGACAGCTCTTTCTTTAAAACTCATAATGGTGATACGACGATTGTCAAAAGATTCACGTTGTCAGCAAGGGAGCTGGACAGTCTTTACGCAGTACTCAAGAGAAATAAGTTTGATAAAATTGAATCTTCCATAGATACGGCTGTATTGGATAGGGGCGGTTATTCAATCGACGTTTTCTGGAATGCCAATCACAATGTGATTTCAGTTAGCGATGGACAGCAGAGCTTTATAAAGAAAGAGTGGTATCCACAGTGGGGTGCAGTTTATCAGTATGTTGACAAGTTGAGACCCAAATAATAAAGGCGC
>JANYDR010000539.1 GCA_025363495.1 Cyclobacteriaceae bacterium
GATCCCGACAAGGCCGATGATCCTGCCAAATTAAAACACCTCATTCATTTAGCGAGTGAGAATTGTGTTGATTTCTTTTTTGTAGGGGGAAGTCTTATCACAACTTCGAATTTATCCGAAGTCATTCAAAGCATTAAGGAAGATGTAAATATTCCCATCGTACTTTTTCCAGGGAGCTCATTGCAGATCGATCCATCAGCGGATGCGATTTTGTTTTTATCACTGATCTCCGGTCGAAATCCTGATCTATTAATCGGCCAGCATGTGCAAGCTGCACCGATACTAAAAAACAACCGGATGGAAGTTCTTCCTACGGGTTATATGCTGATCAGTTCGGGACGCACTACCTCAGTGGCTTACATCAGTAACACTACTCCTATTCCAGAAGACAAATATTCATTAGCAGCTTGTACAGCAATGGCAGGTGAAATGCTCGGCCTTCGCCTGATCTACCTGGATGCAGGAAGCGGTGCTGAGCGAGAGATCAGTCCGCGTATGATTTCCGCTGTTCGCAAATCAATTGAAGTTCCCATGATCGTTGGTGGTGGTATTACAACAGCACAAAAAGCATTCGCTGCTCTTGAAGCCGGCGCCGACATGATTGTTATCGGCAATGCCCTTGAAAAAAGTCCTGATCTGTTGAGTGAGATCAGTGATAAGGTGTATGATTGGAATCAGAGTGTGGAGGCGGGGAAGTAGCTAAATCCGGCAACGTTATTTCCTTCGAAAAAGCTGATGCGTTGATCAATCGTAGCTAAAGAAATAGTTCCTACTTGAAATATGCCGAGCCGCAGCGAGTTTCGCGAAAATCTCCGTGTTTTTAGATCTGTGGGAAATGCATTTCCATATTACTTAAATTCACATATCCCTTCTGTAGAAGAATTGTAAAGAGACAGGACATGAAAAAATCTTTAACAATGGCTAAGTTAATTCGGACAAATTATACAGTATGAATTACTCCTCCCTCGCCTTCTCCGACGCCACCAAAAAACTTCAGGAAAAATTCGGCAGTCGCGCCAACTATGCCCGGATGGAAAAACAAAGTTATGTCGAAGGGCTAACTGAGAATGAAATTGAATTCATTTCACTACGGGATGAATTCTACATGTCTACCATGGGAGAAAACGGATATCCCTATATACAATTCCGTGGCGGGCCGGCAGGGTTTCTGAAAGTACTCGACGACAAAAGAATTGGCTTCATTGATTTTCGCGGGAACATGCAATACATCACCGCTGGCAACCTTGCCACAAACAATAAAGCGGCACTTTTCCTCATGGATTATCCTGGACAAACGCGTTTAAAAATTTATGCGGAGGCACAGATTGTTGAGTTAAAAGATGATCAGGCTTTATTTTCCAGACTTAACCTTACAGATTACAAGTTTAAGCCTGAACGAATGATGGTGTTCACCATAAAGGCTTATAGCTGGAATTGCCCTCAACATATTACACCTCGCTACACACTTAAAGAAGTGGAAGAAATCTTCGAATCACAACAGCTCCACATTGCCAGTCTCGAGGCTGAGTTAAAAACATTGAAAGCTAAAAATGCTAAGTAAAAAGGGTATTAATAAACCTGGCGAAGTATTATATTGTCTTTTAAACCTCCTCCAATGAACAAGTTTGTTCTGCTGTTTTTACTTCCTTTTTTCGTCCAGGCTCAAAACACACAAAATAAATCAGTACAAGCAAGCCGCAACTGGATCAAACAAGAAGGTCCCGCTATCCTCTCTGCTTATGCTGACCTGCTATCTATACCTAATCACTCTTCCGACGCCGTCAACATCCGGAAAAATGCCAACATGATCAGTGGCATGTTCTCCTCCCGGGGATTTTCAATGCAGTTGCTGGAACTGGATGGCGCTCCTCCCATCGTCTATGGAGAACGAAAGGTCCCCAATGCACAAAGAACTCTTTGCTTCTATGCACATTATGATGGGCAACCTGTAGATCCTTCTACCTGGAAAAATGCACCCTTCCAGCCTGTGATGTACGACAATGCGATGTTCAAAGGAGGTAAACAAATTCCACTTCCGAAAAAAGGTGAAACAGTTAATGATGACTGGAGACTTTACGCCCGGTCCGCCAGTGATGACAAAGCTCCTATCATAGCCATGATGGCAGCCATCGATGCATTGAAAGCAGCAGGACTTCAGTATACATCTAACATCAAATTGTTTTTTGATGGCGAAGAAGAATCTGGCTCGCCTCATATGAAATCATACCTTGAAAAATATCATGCGTTATTTGATGATATAACTGTTTGGTTATTATGCGACGGACCTGTTTTTCAAACCGGCGATCCTTCGTTAAAGTTTGGCGGAAGAGGCGTAACCGATATGGAACTCACCGTGTATGGAGCAAGTCGGCCGTTGCACAGCGGACATTATGGAAACTATGCTCCCGATCCCGGCTTCATGCTGTCTCAGCTCCTTGCGTCAATGAAGGATGCACAGGGAAATGTTTTGATTGAACATTATTATGAATCCGTTGAACCCATTTCAGAATTCGAAAAGGCTCAATTAAAAAAAGTACCAAATATTGAACAGCTATTGAAAGAAGATCTGGGAATTAATTATACGGAAGGAACTGGTCAGACTTTATTTGAAAGACTGTTGTTGCCATCGCTCACCGTCAAGGGACTTAGTAGTGGCAATGTTGGCTCGCTTGCGCGGAATGTAATTCCAAGTACAGCTGTTGCAGCCTTAAGCTTGCGATTGGTAAAAGGAAATGATCCTGAAAAAATGCTCGATCTCGTGGAAGCACACATTAAAAAACAAGGGTGGCACATTGTGTACACTGATCCCGACCATGAAACAAGAATGAAATATCCGAAGATCGTTAAGGTAGACCGGGAAAAATACGGGTTCCCGGCAGCTAAAGTCTCCATGGACCACCCTGCCATTCTTCCCGTGATTGAATCGGTAAAATCATTCACCGGCGATAAGCTTGTATTATTGCCTAGCGAAGGAGGGTCCAATGGAATCTTTACATTAATTTTTGACAACTTGAAAAAACCAGGGATATCTGTCAATATTGTAAATCACGACAACAACCAGCATGCTGAGGATGAAAATGTACGCGTTGGAAATATCTGGTATGGTGTTGATCTGATGTCTGTTTTGCTGACCATGCCTCCACCAACAATTGAAAAAATAAAAAAACGTTAAGAATAGCC
The DNA here is from genome assembly GCA_025363495.1 of Cyclobacteriaceae bacterium. GTDB lineage: Bacteria > Bacteroidota > Bacteroidia > Cytophagales > Cyclobacteriaceae > ELB16-189. The sequence goes on from JANYDR010000539.1 coordinate 3,181, forward strand.
GAACCAAAATATTGGTACTCTGTTTAATTTCTTTGCTTACATCCAAAACAACCAAACCATGCCTGGAAAAAATATTAAAGCTTACATCGCTACTATTTTCATTGCCACATTTCTACTTAGTTGCACAAAAGAGAAGAAGGCAGAAACAATTTCTGAATCCGGCTTAAAAGTTCCGGAAGGCTTTTCAACGAAAGTTGTCGCCGACAGCCTTGGTAAGGCACGTCATATCGTGTTAACACCAAAAGGTGATATGTATGTACGTCTTGCTGAACCGAAAGATGGAAAAGGAACACTTCTTTTAAGTGAAGCTAATGGTGGTATGAATGTGAAGACAGGCTTTGGGGATTTTGGAGGAACCGGCATTTCAATTAAGGATGGATATCTCTACACTTCTTCGAACCGGGAAGTTTTTCGTTACAAGCTTGACAGTCAATTTCAGGTCATTGATCCTGTCAATCCGGAAAAGATTATAACAGGTCTAATCGATCGGGGCCAGCACGAAACAAAATCACTGGCGCTGGATAATGATGGAAATATTTACGTCAACATCGGCGCTTACTCTAATTCCTGCCAGGAGAAAGACAGACAAAATGGATCGCTTGGAATGAAACCTTGTCCTATTCTTGACTCTGCTGGTGGTATCTGGATGTTTAAGGCAACACAGCTCAATCAGAGTTATAAAGAAGGCGTTC
>JANYDR010000556.1 GCA_025363495.1 Cyclobacteriaceae bacterium
GTTCAAACGTATAATACATCCCTACATCCGCCTGACTGGATAAACCCTGCTTTCTATACTGGATGACTGGTGCAAGACTTCGTTCCTGGGTCCTGGAGAAGACACCATTTCCCATTACTCCCGGACGAAATAAAAATTTATATCCACCGTGAATTGAGAGCTTCATGTCAAGAATGTCTTTCGCTCCTAAAATGGATTGATTAGGTTGAGTTATATGAAATGCCGACACACCTATCCATGCATTTTTTGAAAATAATAAACCACCGAATGAAAGATCAGGAAAAAATTTGCTTTGACCTGTGTTGAGAGCCTCCGCAGAGCCTTTGACAATATCGCCCGTATTAGGATCAAACTGATCCCCAAAGCTAAGGTTGCCAAAATTAATTGAGCGGTTATAAATCCCTACCTGCACACCAGGTCTAAAAGAGAGATTTTTGGTAATCTGAAGTTGATAGGCGTATTGAAGAGCAAAATTAATAGACTGTAAACCCACTATTCCAACATTGTCACGCGTAAGTATTGCCCCAATGCCACTATTTTTGTCCTCTATATAGAGGTCAGCATATGCAGAAACAGTGGTGAAGTTAGCATCAATTGCAGGCCATTGATTCCGATAGTTCATACCGACCCGGCCTTGTTGAGAAGACCCTGCAAAGGCAGGATTTAAATATAATGGTGCAGAAAAAAATTGCGAGAACTGGGGGTCCTGGGCAGTTACCGAAAGAGCCGTCAACAGCATCCATCCACATAGTAAAGGAAGGGTCCGGTACACCAGCTTGGGGTAAATCATTCGCCTCATCTGAGCAAAGTAAATCTATTTGATTGTCTTATGAAAATATGTTACCGTCGATTAAGTAACGACAAATTCAGTCAAAATATATACTTTAGTGGAGTTTGATCGTTTTAAAATTGCAAATAGTAATATGAATCAGCAGGTTGCGTGATGGAGCGAAAGATGTATACCCAATTTCGAGCAATAATTCTTTTCCTTTTTTTTAGTCTGGTGACGATGGCCGGTTTTTCCCAAAACCTGGAGCGATACAACTGGTACTTTGGTAGTTCGAATCAGGCGGTTCGTTTTAACCGTACGAGTCGTGTTCCCTCAATTGCCACCAAGGCTATTCCTTTTGGAGGCGGAGGCAATGCCACAGCCTCAGATCCCGCAAATGCCAACCTTCAATTCTATACCGACGGGCAATTTGTATATGATGCCAGTAATGTTCAGATGCCTAACGGTTCAGGCTTAAGTGGAAATACTCTTTCTAATCAATCAGTGGTGATTTGTCCGGTGCCAGGGCAGACTAAAAAGTATTTCATTTTCACCAGCACTGCAAACTTTACTTCAGGAGGCACTATTAATATTAGTGTAGTGGATCTATCCCTCTCAGGTAACTCTTTTTTCCCAGCCCCTTCTCTTGGTGACCTTGAATCAAAAAACCAACCATTACCCGGACTTGCCAACCGATCAGAAGGAATGATCATCATTCCTCATGCGAATGCTGTAGACTACTGGTTGATCACACAGAAAGTAAGTTCCTCTGATTATTCAGCAACGCTAATCAATGCGGCAAGCTACACCGGCACTTACACTACTGTAACTGCAACGAATCTCTCACCTATACCATTAACAGCTGCAAACTTTTCCTATCACGCCGGAAAAAAGAAGGTTGCCGTTTCCTCTCAAGATACAAGCACCGATGCTGTGATATTGAATTTCAATCCGGCTACGGGTGCACTTACCTTTGATAAAAGTATTCTAAACTCAGGTGTACCCACCGCAACTAATCAATCTATTTATGATATCGAATGGTCATTGAAGGGAGATCTTCTTTACATCTCCCGATATGGAGAAACAGGTGTCAATGCAGATGTTCTTCAATTTGATTATAACAATCTTACATCAACGCTTATCTCCGTATTGCCGGGTCCGGTGTTCAGAAGCTATGGGTTGCAAATGGCACCTGACAGCTCTATCTATCATTTATACCAGCTTGCTTCCGGAGGTCCGGTACTATTAGGAAAAATTTCAAGAACAGATTCGATTGCATCAAAGGTCCAATATAAAACTGCACAGCTGACGGCAACTAGTTTTAATGGTACTCAGTTTCCTGCATTTTCCCCCAGAGCACCCATCAACCTTAAAGTTGACTTCACTTTTATTGGCACATGTCAAAACAACAACACAACTTTCTTTCCCGATGTAAAGCCGGGGGCAGACAGCTTGCTTTGGGCCTTTGGAGACACTACTGTATCAAACGACTGGAGTCCGGTACATAAGTATAAAACAGCCCAAACGTATAATGTAAAACTTACTGCATTCTACCAGGATACTATACAGAGTATTACAAAACCTGTGACGATCACAGCGTTTCCTATTACATTGAACCTAGTTCAGGATACAACCGCGTGTAGTTGCCAACTTAAATT
>JANYDR010000626.1 GCA_025363495.1 Cyclobacteriaceae bacterium
AAATGAATCTCGAAGAAGCTCAGGCGTCCTGGTTTAAGAAGGAATATGAATCAACTGATTTCTCCACGACTGAAGAATTAGATCGAGATTCATTTTCAACACGTCGATGTGGGGCAACCACTGATCGCGGTCAATCCAGAATTTCCGCTGACGTTCGCCGGTAACAAGGCAAGCCGTAGTAGGTCCATGCGCATCAAAAACTATAACCCCCTCGCTTTTCTTCTTCAGGAATTTCAAGGTATCCAATGAAATCTCATAATCGCTGATCGGTATAAAAACAAACACCTTGCAGTCCAGCAGTTTCGACATGTCTTCCGGCATGATCGGATCCATAAAACCAGTCTGGCGCTCCAGGCGATTATTCATATCCAGAAAACGCAGGCTGATAATATCACCCTGATCATTTTTTGTCGATAGGTGTTTCAGGTTAATTCCTTTATATCCATGGAATACTTCTTTAACATTATCAAGATCTACGGTACGAAGATGGCAAACGGGAACGATCTCAATCTTTTCACCTGCCAGCGCTGAAAGTGCAATGACGGGATGCGTCACACATCCCCATTTTTGAATAAGATCACCATTATGAGTAACAATGTGATCACGGGGAATGGGCCCAAGTATAGCTATACGTTTCATATTTTTAAATCGTTAAATAAGCCGCTCCAAATACTCCTGCACTATCACCAAGCATTGGCTTGACAATTGGGGTTTCAACAACCTTGTTATTAAAAATAAAATTCTTGAGTGATTCTACACCATCCGAATATATCTCATCGATATTTCCAACTCCTCCTCCAATGACAATTACATCCGGATCGATGATGTTGATAATAACACTGATTGCCTTACCGAAAAAATAGGACATTCGTTGAATTGTCTTTGTACTAACTTCATCACCGGATTTATAAAGAGCGTAAATCTCTTTCAATGATTTTTTATTACCTGTTACTGATTGATAGTATCTCTCCAACGAAGGACCTGATAGTACTTTCTCGACACAACCACTTTTTCCGCAGTAACACGGACCGCCAGACTCATCCAGAAAATTATGTCCCCACTCTCCTCCTATTCCATGCAATCCATTAATAACCTTTCCATCCACTACCAGTCCGCCACCGACTCCTGTTCCCATGATGACACCAAAAACGACAGAAGCACTCGGAAATTTTTCTTTAACAACACCCATCCTTGCTTCCGCTAATGCAAAACAATTCGCATCGTTGGCAATAAAGATTTCCATGCCCAACATTTTCTCAAGATCTTTTTTCATTGACTGGCCATTCATGCATTCTGAATTGCAGCCCTTCATGGTACCAAGTTTTGGATCAAGCGTTCCAGGAGTGCAAATGCCAAGACGCCCAGGTCTGTAACCCATCTTGCCTTCCATCATCACAATCAACTTATTGATTTGAGATAGAATATGTTCATACCCGTTCTCAGCTCCCGTAGGAACGCGATCGCGAAAAAGAATATCGGATAAACCTCCAGGTCCAAGCACTACACCTTCTGCTTTAGTTCCGCCAAGGTCGATGCCCCAGAGATGTTTGATTTCGCTCATAGGCTGAAAAGCTTAACGTGGAAAGCGGAAAGCTTAAAGCTCGGACACTCCATATAATTAAAATACAATTTCATATTTACCGTAAACCACCTTTTACCAACTAGTTTTTACCAACTACCCTGTACACAACAGCCTCCCATGGACGAATCACCTTACCGATTATTCCATCATAATTACTGATCATCACCACTGATTTTCCCATTAAAAGCACAGTAGGAAAGTTAATGTTCTCCGGAGAGAAATTTAACACAATGATCCATTTTTCTTTATCCCATTCACGACTATAGACAAACAATTTTTCATGTTCTGTTTCAATTGGCAAATAGCTTCCATATACCAATAAAGGATGCGCCTTCCGAAGGGCGATCATGTGCTTAAAATAGCTCAGAACAGATTCAATATCAGATTGTTGAGACTTGACACTAATAGAGGTCTTGTTAGGATTAACCTTCATCCAGGGAAGGCCGGCAGTAAATCCAGCCTGAGCAGAATCATCCCATTGAACAGGTGTCCTGGCATTGTCACGTCCAGCGTAGTTAACCGTCCTTAAAAATTGCTGTTCGGGGACACCTTTCTTTTGTGCTTCGCGCCATCCATTTTGAGTTTCAATGTCAGCTGATTCCTTTATTGATTTCAACTCAATGTTAGTCATACCAATCTCATCACCCTGAAAAATAAAGGGAGTTCCACGCATTGACAACACCAGTGTACAAAGCAGTTTCGATGATTTCTCCCAATAGTTTTTATCATCTCCCCAGCGCGAAACCATGCGCGAGAAATCATGATTGCCAAGGAAAACACTCCCCCATCCATTCTTTGAGAAAGCATCGTCCCATTTCTTAAATACTTCTTTGAAATCTTTCATCGACCACGAGACAGGATCGAAGCGACCACCTTCTCCCTGATCTAAAAACATATGCCCAAAATGAAAGATCATATTGAGACCTTTTTCACTGTCAAGATAATCCTTTGAGTTTTCTGGTGTGATGCCCGGACCCTCGCCTACTGTCATGCAATCATAGTTATCCCAAACAGTTGAACGCATCTCCGCTATAAATTCTTTTAAACGCGGACCATTTGCATAATACTTACGAATCGTTTCATTAAAGTCGGAAGTATCGGTATCAATGAAGACAGTTCTTTTGGATATGGCTGATATAACATCAAGACGCAAGCCATCAACTCCTTTATCAAGCCAGAACTTCATTAACTTCTGGACTTCCAAACGAAGTGCGGGATTTTCCCAATTCAGATCAGGTTGTTTCTTTGAAAATAAGTGGAGATAATATTCTCCTGTCGTTATATCCAACTCCCAGGCGCTTCCACCAAAGAACGAAGGCCAGTTGTTGGGAGCTCCGCCATTCTTTCCAGGTTTCCAAAAATAAAAATCACGATAAGGATTTGATTTTGACTTCTTAGACTCCACAAACCATGGATGTTCATCGGATGAATGATTCACCACTAAATCCATGATTAACTTTATACCTCGCTTATGCAAGCCGCTAAGCAATTCATCAAAGTCACGCATCGTGCCGAACTCTGCCTGAATATCATAATAGTCACTGATGTCGTAACCATTATCATCGTTGGGTGATTTGTAAACTGGATTTAACCAAACAGCATCTAATCCAAGCTGTTGGATGTAGTCAAGCTTTTGCGTGATTCCTTTAAGGTCACCAACTCCATCTCCGTCGCTATCTCTAAAACTACGAGGGTAGATTTGATAGACAACCGCCTCTTTCCACCAGGTCCTGGATGTCATTGCTATAGAGGAAGATATTTATACTGAGTGGTTTGGGGGCGGAAAGTCCTCCATGAATGCCAGTACTCCTGATACGATTGAACAGGCCTCAACACCTTTCCCTTAAAAGGTCCTGAAACACATTGACCTTTCCAGTTCCATAGTGAATTTGTTTTAGCATCCATTAGGTTCCTGGAGCTATTGCTCAAAGAGAACGAAAGAGTGTCTCCATCGACAACTCTATTAAAAGAATGAAAGGAAATCGAATCAGTATTTAATGTCACAAGTATTGGAACCCCATCAACCACATCGTTTATTGTTCTCAATCTCTGAAGATCATTCCAGTCATAAGCACGTGAATCCATTCCAATCTGAACTCCAACGATCCAGGATTTGTCTTTCCATGACAGGGAATCTTTTCGTTCCAATCTTCCTTTGCGTTTGCCCTCATCATAATCACTGAGGCTCTTATAGGCTTCTGCGAATATGGTGTCGGGCTGCATGATTTTTGTAGCCGGATGCTGAGATATCCATTCCCCAAGACTCATTTGTTGTGATGGAATTTCTTCCAGCATTTTTCCTTTCAAAGGTCCTATGATCGCTTCAACATTCATCTGGCGCCACCAACTGTGTGTGCTTTTATCTTCGAACATAGCGTTAAAGTGATCCATTCCTACAAGACGAAATGATTCTTCCTTTCCATCGACATAAGGCTTGAACACCGTTCCTGTCCGGCACACGGTACAATAAGTAACCATTATCTTCTCACCTCCCACTTCATCACGGACCTGGTGATGATAACCGATAACTTCAATTGGATATGCTTTGCTTTCATTTCCAATAGAAACTCCAATCACCAATTGCTTTGCAAGAACTTTATTCGAAGCTGAATCGAGAAATGTCTTATTCTTTGGCTGTAAAAACATTTGGTCCGCCATGTACTTGTAATTGAACATGTAGAAGATCATTACATAAAATCCGAAAACGACAGAAAGGATTAATTTTCTTGTTTGGCTTCCCCGTTGAAAAAAGTAAAAGAATGGATAGCCAATGATCGCCAGACCAATCAGGCGTATATAAACAATGTTATTATTCAACCAATAAGCAATCTGGATGGTCTCGTCTTCCTGACTTCCCGGAAATGGCATGATATAATAGACGCGCAACATCTCAGCAGAGATCAGCAGTAAAAAGCCAAGAATTAGTACAACGAGTCTCATATCAGTTTTTAAAATTCAATGTTTGAACAATCAGTTGTTCTATCTCTTCTCGCTCTTTTACTATCCTGGCTTCACTCCAATGGAAGTACTGTGCCATAGCTTTCAAAACAGGTTCCTGTATCTTGGTTAACCTATGGATATTAAAGTATAAAAGTCCCGTTCTTCTCACACAAAAGTCAGTTGATTTAATAACCATTTCATTGTGAACAGCGAACCACAGTTCTGCCAATGCTAGTGTTATCTCAGGGTCAGATTCCGGATGCTTACCGGCGTACTCAATGATAGTATCTGCCTGTTTGCCATACAGATGCACCAAATAGGCAGCATGATCACCTTTTAGGCCGAGAATTTCAACACGCGATGCAATTTCGCGATTATACTTGGCCACGTCTGCCACAGATTTGAGACCTCCGCCTGCCAGCAACATTGAATCCGTTGTGCAGGTTGACAATGAGCTATTCTCAAATTTCCGTTTTATAATCAAGTCTACAACGCGTTCTGCCATCTTGCGGTAACCTGTAAGTTTACCACCGGCAATAGAAATTAAACCTGAAGATGATTCGAAGATTTCATCCTTGCGGGAAAGCTCGGAAGCTGACTTACCTTCTTCGTGAATAAGCGGACGCAATCCGGCCCAGCTTGATTCAACATCTGCCAATGTGAGATGGGAAGAAGGAAATGTTTCATTTACCGCATCTACAAGGTATCGCGCATCCTCCTTTGTGGTAAACACATGTTCTTTATCGCCGCTAAAATCCGTGTCTGTTGTTCCGACGTAGGTAATTCTTCCACGCGGAATAGCGAAGATCATTCTGCCATCGGGCACATCAAAATAGATCGCCTGGCGAACCGCAAGTCGGTGATAGGGTACTACTATGTGTACACCTTTGGTGAGGTGAAGATGTTTATTTTGCTTAGAATGATTGATCTCACGCAACTCATCCACCCATGGACCTGCAGCATTTATGACTGTCCTTGCCCTGATTCGAAATTGATCATCCGAAAGTTCATCTTTTACAATTACTCCCTGCACATATTCGTCAACATATTCAAAATCAGTTACTCGGAGATAATTTGACATCGCAGCACCTTTATGATGAGCAAGCTTTGCTATCTCAATTGTAAGCCGCGCATCATCGGTCCGGTACTCCGCATAAATCGCTCCTCCCTTAATATCATCCTGTTTTAATAAAGGCTCATGCCGGATCGTCTGAGGTTTGGTAAGCATCTTCCGCTGATCTTCTGGTTTCACACCGGCAAGCCAATCGTAGATTTTTAATCCGATAGAAGTTAACCAATACCCCAGCCCACGTTTCTCGTACAATGGCAATAACATTTTCTCTGGCACAACTAAATGCGCTGCAAGCCGGTGAACGATGGCGCGTTCACTTCCCACTTCTTTCACCAGTGCAAACTCAAGCTGCTTAAGATAGCGCAATCCTCCGTGAATAAGTTTCGTCGAACGACTGCTTGTTCCAAATGCGAAATCATTCTTCTCTACTAAAGCAGTCTTCAGTCCGCGCGATGCAGCGTCAAGCGCAATGCCAGCGCCCGTTATCCCGCCACCAATAACTAAAACGTCAAACGACTCACTCTTGAGTGAGTGAATAATATCGTTTCGATGTAAAGCAGAGAAGGTCAATTCGGTAATTCGTTGATTCGGTGATTGGGCAATTCCAGCCCGTGCATTGTTAATTCCTAATTCTTAATTTCCTAATCAATCCACTTCATCGTTCGTTCAACCGCCTTCTGCCAGCCCTTATAAAGTTTCGCTCTGGTCTCTTCTTCCATATTGGGTGTAAACAATTTCTGGATCTTCCTGTTCCTGATAATGTCTTCTTTTTTCCAAAATCCTATCTGAATTCCCGCCAGATAAGCGGAACCCATCGCGGTTGATTCTATTACTTCTGGTCTTTCCACGTTCGTTCCCAGAATATCAGACTGAAATTGCATCAGTATATTATTTGCACATGCTCCTCCATCAACTTTCAGGCTTGCCAATTTAATGCCAGCATCTTCCTGCATAGCATTGAGAATATCTTTTGTTTGAAAGGCGAGAGACTCCAATGTCGCCTTAATGATATGGTCCTTTCCCGTATCTCGGGTTAATCCAAAAATAGCTCCACGTGCATACATGTCCCAATATGGAGCGCCTAGCCCAGCAAAGGCAGGAACCACATATACTTCATTGGAGCCCAGTGCTTTAGCGGCAAAGTATTCGGAATCTTTAGATTGATCGATGAGGTGCATGCTGTCGCGAAGCCATTGCACTGCAGCTCCGGCAATAAACACACTTCCTTCGAGAGCGTATTCCACTTTTCCATCCAATCCCCAGGCGATGGTAGTGATCAATCCATTTTTCGACAACTGGATTTTACTTCCGGTATTCATCAACATGAAACAGCCGGTGCCGTAGGTATTCTTTGCCATTCCTGGTTCAAAGCAGGCCTGACCAAAAAGTGCTGCCTGCTGATCTCCGGCAACTCCTGCAATAGGTATATCAACGCCATCCAATGACCACGAGCCAAAAAGATTTGCTGACGGTTTAACTTCAGGCAAGAGTGATGACGGAATCGATAATTCTTTCAGCATTCTTTCGTCCCACTTCAGCTCCCGGATATTATATAACATCGTCCGCGATGCATTGGAATAGTCTGTTACATGGACCTTCCCGCCAGTTAGCTTCCAGATGAGCCAACTGTCAATTGTACCAAATGCCAAATCACCTTTTTGAGCACGTTCTTTGACACCTTCTACTGAGTCCAGTATCCATTTTATCTTCGTTGCCGAAAAATATGAATCAATCACAAGGCCAGTATTGTTCCGAACATATTCGGTAAGTCCTTTTGACTTTAACTCTTCACAGATAGATGCTGTACGTTTGTCCTGCCATACAATGGCATTATAAACGGGTTGACCTGTTTTACGATCCCAGATTACAGCTGTCTCGCGCTGATTAGTAATACCAATCGCGACGATGGAAGAAGGAGC
>JANYDR010000652.1 GCA_025363495.1 Cyclobacteriaceae bacterium
GGATGGGCTTTTTCAATCTCATCCAATAAAACGACAGAATAAGGCTTTCTTCTCACGGCTTCAGTCAACTGACCCCCTTCTTCATAACCGACATATCCGGGCGGTGCGCCCACTAATCTGCTTACGCTATGACGTTCCTGATACTCACTCATATCAATTCGAACCATGGAATTCTCATCGTTAAAGAGATATTCCGCTAAGGCTTTTGAAAGCTCCGTCTTTCCGACGCCAGTCGTTCCCATGAATATAAACGAACCAATCGGGCGCTTTGGATCTTGAAGGCCAGCCCGGCTTCTTCTTACAGCATCTGATAAAACTCGGATCGCTTCTTCCTGGCCTGCTACTCGTTTGCCGAGTTCTTCTTCCAGGTTGAGAAGTTTCTCACGATCGCTTTGAAGCATTTTTGAAACGGGAATGCCCGTCCATTTGGCAACGATCTCCGCAATATCTTCACTGTCAACTTCTTCTTTTAATAATGTGCCTGCATTTTGCAAGGCCTTCATATTATCCTGAAGCGTTTGTAAACGTTTCTCTGCCTCCGTAATTTTTCCATAACGGATTTCAGCAACGCGGCCGTAATCACCGGCCTTTTCCGCCTGGTCCGCTTCGAATTTTAGTTTATCGATTGACTCTTTTTCTTTTTGAATACCATGAACAACCGCTTTCTCACTTTCCCATTTAGCTTTGAGATCATTCCTTCTTTCAGAGATTTCTGCGATCTCTTTGCTAAGTAAAGATTCCTTGTCACGGTCTTTTTCTCTGCGAATAGCTTCCCGTTCAATTTCCAGCTGCATGATCTTGCGATTGAGTTCATCCAGCTCTGCCGGCATGGAATCCATTTCAATGCGAAGCTTTGAAGCCGCTTCATCCATTAAGTCGATCGCTTTGTCGGGAAGGAAGCGGTCAGAAATATATCGATGCGATAACTCCACCGCAGCAATTACAGCGTCATCCTTGATGCGGACTCCGTGATGAAGTTCATATTTGTCTTTTATGCCGCGAAGTATTGAAACAGAATCTTCAACGGACGGTTCATCAACGATAACAGCCTGGAATCTTCGTTCGAGTGCTTTATCTTTTTCAATATATTTTTGATACTCTTTTAAAGTGGTTGCGCCAATAGCATGCAGTTCACCGCGAGCTAACGCAGGTTTCAACAAGTTGGCGGCATCCATAGCGCCTTCTCCTCCGCCGGCTCCAATAAGAGTATGTATTTCATCAATGAAAAGAATGATCTGACCTGCCGAATCAGTTACTTCCTTAATTACAGCCTTCAGACGTTCTTCAAACTCTCCTTTATATTTTGCTCCAGCCACGAGTAAACCCATGTCAAGAGATACAAGGACCTTACCTTTTAGATTTTCAGGGACATCACCGTTTACGATACGTTGAGCCATGCCTTCAACAATGGCCGTTTTACCAACTCCTGGTTCACCTAACAGGATAGGATTGTTTTTTGTACGCCGTGCAAGAATTTGCAATACGCGGCGAATTTCTTCATCGCGACCAATTACGGGGTCTATTTTCCCCAACTTGGCAAGTTCATTTAAGTTTATTGAATAGCGATCGAGGGATTTATACTTTGCTTCTGCATTTTGATCAGTAACACTTGATCCCCCACGCAATTCTTTTACTGCTTTGACCAGTTCCTGTTTGGCAAAGCCAGTATCCTTCATTAATGAAGAAACTTTGTCTTTTGTAGATAAAAGGGCTAATAGCAAATGCTCAATCGAGATGTATTCATCTTTAAATTGGGCTAACTCCTTTTCCGCTTGTTGTAATACGTTATTTGATACTGTTGATAAATAAGCCTGCGATCCTCCTGATATCTTAGGGTATGATGCAAGCAGATCTTCCAGCTTACTTTCCAGAATCGACTTGTTGACATTTAATTTTTTTATAAGGTAATCAACAACATTCTCGTCAGTTTCAAGAATTGCCTTCAGTATATGCCCGGGCTCAATTGCCTGCTGCTGTCGCGCAGTAGCAATCTCTGCAGACTTCTGTAACGCTTCCTGAGATTTTATTGTAAATTTTTCAAAGTTCATATTGATATGACCCTCCTGACTTCTCTTGTCAATTTAGTATCCAATTGATTGCACAAGTAAATTGAGGAAATTTTGACCGATTTCGGCGCTAATTTTATGCCGTTCACGCCAATTTGACCTGTTCTTATTTAATGAGAAAAGAATATATATTTCAAACGATTTAGATGGCCCGGTTTTTTAATTTGTTACCCTGAAAATCTAGCGTAGCTTTTCCATTAATATATGGCCAATCGAAATAAACCATTGCTGGAATTTCCGAAATCACTACTGGTAGAGGTAGCGTGGGAGGTATGCAATCAGGTAGGGGGAATTTATACGGTGATCCGATCAAAGGCGCCAGCAATGGCGGAACATGTAAACGGACCATTTTGCATGGTTGGTCCTTACATGGGCAAAAGTATTCAGGCAGAGCTCGAACCATTGGATGATGTCGAAGATGTGTTTGGACAAGCTGCCGCTAACTTGCGTAAACGCGGCTATGATGTACACTATGCAGAATGGTTGATTACCGGAAAGCCAAGAGTGGTATTACTTAATCCGAATGTGCTGGAAGATAAGGCGCTCGGAGTAATTAAATATCTTCTTTGGAAAAATCATGGAGTAAGTACGCCTGAGAATAATACACTGATAAATCAGGTGGTTGCTTTTGGTTACCTCACAAAATTATTTTTTGATGAATTGGTAAAGCTTGTCAATAAAGACGAACCAATATTGGCTCACTTTCATGAGTGGATGGCCGGACTTCCAATCCTGGATATGAAGCGCGAGAAGATGCCGGTGAAAACAATATTTACCACACACGCAACTCAATTGGGGCGTCACCTCGCTATTAACTCGCCTTTGTTTTATGCCCATCTTCCATTCTTCAACCATGAATTGGAAGCGAAAAAATTTGGTGTCGTTACAGAAGAATCAATAGAGTATGCTTGTGCACAGAGTTGTGATGTGTTTACTACGGTGAGCGAGGTTACTGCCCGCGAATGTAAACATCTGCTTAAGCGCAAGCCGGAAGAGATACTTCCAAATGGTTTGAACATTGAGCGTTTCGAAGCATTACATGAATTTCAGAATTTGCACGCCCGTTATAAAAAGGAGATCCATGAATTTGTAATGGGCCATTTCTTTCAGTCGTATACATTTGATCTTGACAAGACACTTTACCTTTTCACATCGGGTAGATATGAATACAAAAATAAAGGTTTCGACCTGACGCTTGAGGCGCTATGGCATTTGAATGAAAAACTTAAAGCTGAGAAAACGGACCTGACAGTCGTAATGTTTTTTATTACCAAGCGAGATTATTATAGTATTAAACCAGAGGTGTTGCAATCGAGGGCGATGATGGAAGAAATTCGTCAGACCTGTGAAGCAATTGAGAAAGAAATTGGAAAGGGATTATTTTTTGCCTCCACTACGCGACAGGATAATCGGTTACCGGATCTCAATGATTTTGTAGAGGATTACTGGAAGCTTCGGTATCGGCGTACTATCCAAAGCTGGAAGAATAACAAATTGCCGCTTACAGTAACTCATAGGCTTGTGAACGAAGAAAGCGATGAGATCCTTCAATTCTTAAACCGCCGAAATCTTTTGAATCGTCCTGAAGACAAAGTGAAGATTGTTTATCATCCTGACTTTATTACTTCTACTAATCCGTTGTTTGGAATGGACTATGGACAATTTGTACGGGGATGTCATTTAGGAGTTTTCCCAAGCTATTATGAGCCATGGGGATATACTCCATTGGAGTGCATGGCGAGTGGAGTACCTTCTGTAACCAGTGACCTGTCGGGGTTTGGTGATTACCTTACTCATAATTTTCCGGACTATGAAAAAAACGGCATGTTTGTGGTTGAGCGGGGAAAGCGTACGTTTGACTGGAGTGCCAGACATCTTGCTACTTCATTGTATAAATTTCTTACTCAATCACGACGTGAACGAATCATGCAACGCAATAACGTAGAGAATTATTCCTCGGCGTTTGACTGGAAAACATTGATCAAGCATTATCGCCGCGCCTATGAACTTGCCATTACTCCTCAACCATAAACTTTTTAACACTGGCTTTTATTAATTACTATGGGAGAAGAACTTTTAAAAGCAGTACCGGTATTTTTGCTCAGTATGCTGAAATTTATTTTGGGGCCAATAACGGGCTTTGGCGCGAAGCTTCATTTTGTTACAACGGTACTAGTAACAATAGCGGGTATGATGGTCAGTGTGGTGGCGTTTACTTTTTTTGGAGAGTGGCTTAAAACACACGTGATTGATAAATTTTTTAAAAGAAAAAAGAAACCTGCTAAAATACGTTCTGAATTCTGGCAAAAGTATGGCCTTACAGGTATTGCTTTTTTTACGCCTGTTTTCCTAACCCCGATAGGAGGCACGTTGCTGGCATTAAGCATGGGTAAGCCAAGAAAAAAAATTCTCGTTTATATGCTAGTTAGCGCGATTGCATGGTCCCTGATCTTTAGCTGGATAATTTATTTTGTAGGGAAAGAAGTATTACCAGGTTTTGTGAACTTTTAAGATACTTCTCTTTTTTCATAATGCTTTGTGCTCTTTTTAAGCGTAATTAAACCTTTTCGTTCGAATGGCATGATTTTTTTAGTGTATATGTTTTACACCAAATCAAACAATCATGAAAAAAATTGTAACAGTAATTTTTGCAACATTTCTTTTTGGGACGGCTGTTCTTGCTCAGGGTGTAAGTGGTGGGATCAAAGGCGGACTCAATCTTGCTAATCAGTCTATCAGCGGAAGTGGGCTAAGCCTGGACACAAAAACACTAATTGGTTTTCATGGCGGGGCTTACGCGACTGTAATGTTTACTAAGAACGTTGGCATTCAACCTGAAATTCTATACTCAGTACAGGGTTCAAAATTTGATTTTAACGGAACGACGACCACTACCAGAATAAATTACATTAACATCCCAATTTTGTTTCGTTACAATGTTAATGATATGATCAGCGTTCATGTGGGTCCTCAGATAGGTTTCGTTGGATCGGCAAAATCAGAAAATGGTAATAATACTACGGATATAAAAGATAATGTAAGCAGTACGGATATTGCTTTGGCATTTGGAGGAACAATTGAGTTGCCAATGAAACTTAATTTTACCGCACGCTACTGTCTTGGTCTTTCAGACATTGATAAGGACAACAACTCAACAAGCAAGAATCTTGTATTTCAGCTCTCAGTAGGATACAAGCTATTCTGATTGGGACTGTATTTGGCTGAAGAGAGGGATGGCCTGACTGTCTGCCTTTAGTTTTTTTTATTTCGACTCTTCGTCGGGCAGCATCTCAATATCGCCTATCAAAACTTTTTTCGCGATCCGTTGCGCGGTCTTTGTGGCAGCTAACCCACCGAGCGCTGTTTCTTTATAACGTGTTTCCATGCTTGCGCCGATTTCGCCCATCGCTTCTATAACTTCATCCACAGGAATAACACTACTGACATCCGCTAAGCCAATTTGCGCTGAGCTATTGGCGATAGCCGCCGCACTTGCATTGCGCACTACACAGGGGACTTCCACTAAACCGGCTACCGGATCGCACACCAAACCTAACATGCACTGAACTGTAATTGCTACAGCATTGAATATTTGATCTGTGTTACCTCCGAGACAATATACGATGCCACCGGAAGCCATCGCGGCAGCTGTTCCTGTTTCGGCCTGACATCCACCCACGGCACCAGAGATAGAAGCTTTCTGTTCCATGATCAAAGCGATTCCTGCGGCAAGAAGCATTGCTTCTAGAATTTTCTTATCGGATACGTGATGAATCTCCTGAACGGTAAATAAAACTCCAGGCATAATTCCACTCGCGCCGGCGGTAGGAGCTGCAACAATTCTACCCATACATGAATTGACCTCTTTAGCAGCAAGCGCACGTGAAATCAATTGTTGAAATTCTCTTGAAAGAACGGGTGTCGGATAGTTGTATACTTTTTTCGCTCCGTTATTGATCATTCCTGAACGGGATGTCATGTCCTCTTCAAGACCGGTTTTAACTGCATCTTTCATGACACTCCAGGCATTGGCGAGACCATCCCAGATTTGCCCCTCCGTTCTTCCCTTTTGAGTTTCCTCATATTCAAGCACGACGTCAATCAGCGATAGTTTTTTTTCTTCGCTATAGTGCTTCCAACCCTCAAATGAATCAAATAGAAATGCCATGGTAATGTGCCTGTACGAAGTTAAGCCTTTGAACAGGTATTACAATTTCCGGTAAAGGAAAGTTCTGTAGGAGTGACTGCGCCGCTGCGGTGAGGTCCCCTGACGAAGTCGTCAATATAAAAAACTATTGCTAATCGAATGTTTTTTGATCTTCTTTAAGGATAATTGAAAATCCGCATCTAGTCTATGAAAATCTTACAGGCTATCTCATTTGTTATCATCTGTCACGCAGGTTTTGCGCAAACCCCGGATGAAACAACTATCCGGCAGATATATAACATAGCGCTGGCTGAAGGAAAGTCATATTCCATGTTGGAATATCTCAGCACTAAGATCGGTCAACGCCTTAGCGGCTCACCGGGAGCTGCTGCAGGTGTAGAATGGAGTCGCCATACCATGGAGGATTTTGGGTTTGATTCTGTCTGGCTACAACCCGTGATGGTCCCTCATTGGGTAAGAGGTCAGAAAGAAATTGGCAGGATCGTCAATTCAAAAAAGATGGGTGTACTCGACGTAAATGTTTGTGCTCTTGGAGGCTCGATAGGAACGGGGCCTGATGGTATTTCTGCATCGGTTGTGGAGGTAAAGAGTTTTGATGAGCTCGCTCAGCTTGGAGTTAAAAATATTCAGGGAAAGATTGTGTTCTTTAATCGTCCAATGGATCCGAAGCAAATTGATACGTTTACAGCGTATGGTGGTGCCGTCAATCAGCGGGGTGGTGGCGCATCCGAGGCAGCTAAATATGGTGCAGTTGGAGTGATTGTCCGATCGATGGGCATTAATAACGAAGATTATCCTCATACCGGAGGCATGGGCTATCCTGCAAATGGAACAAAGATTCCGGCCATTGCAATCAGTACAAAGCATGCTGATTTATTAAGCAAGATCCTTAAAGATGACAAGGGCATGCAGTTTTATATGGAGTCACATTGCGAAATTCTGGAAGATGCACCTTCGTATAATGTCATTGGCCAGATAAATGGTGGTGAATACAAAGATGAGATCATTGTTGTAGGCGGTCACCTCGACTCCTGGGACCTTGCACAAGGCGCACACGATGATGGTACCGGATGTGTTCAGTCAATTGAAGTTCTAAGAATTTTAAAAATGATGGGATACAAACCAAAACGTACAATTCGCGCGGTCATGTTTATTAATGAGGAAAATGGGTTGCGCGGAGGATTGAAGTATGCAGAGATCGCCGAAAAAAATAAAGAGAAACACATTGCCGCCATTGAATCAGACCGGGGCGGATTTACACCACATGGATTTACGATGACTGCAAGTGATGCTGTCCGCAAAAAGGTACAAAGCTGGAAGCCATTATTGGAACCCTATGGACTAACCGATTTTAATCAGCAGGGCGGCGGCGCGGATATCAGTCCACTGGAGAGACAAGGAGTTCCGGTAATGGAATTTTTACCCGACTCACAGCGATACTTTAGTTATCACCATACCAAGGAAGACACGTTTGATAAAGTAGATAAGCGTGAGCTGGAGTTGGGTGCGGCGTCGATGGCAGCGATGGTGTATTTGATTGATAAGTATGGTTTAAAGTAGATTTATACTCCGACCTCTCTGATTGTCCGATGGAATTGGTGTCGGGGGCATGTTCACTGAATAAAAAAAATGGTTTTTTTGGTTACCCAAAACCTAGTGTGCGGATTTATTTAATGGTGCTATCTTTATAATCTTAAAGAACCATTTTGCGTGAAATGAGCCTTAAGTAGTTACGGCACAGTACAAAATGACAACTGTTGTAAAGAATTCAGCTGTTCCGAACCATATCTACCTTGCAAAATGCATCTGGGTGATTTAAATCAGAATTATGAAATGGAAATTTATTTTTATTGCCTCTCTGTTTTTAGCTGTAGTTAGCACGGCTGGTGCACAGGGGAACTTATGGGGCTTAATATCCGCCGGCGTGGCAGACAATAAGGGTGTCATTTTTAAGGCCAACGCAGATGGAACGGGTTTTACAGTACAATATGATTTTGTAACAGACTTTCCAGGCACAAATCCTTTTAATAAACTTACCCTCGCCAATGGGAAATTATACGGAATGACGAACGCAGGTGGTGCAAACGACCAAGGTATAATTTTTGAGTACGATCCTTCCAGTAGTACCTATACAAAGAAATTTGATTTTTCCGTCGCGACTGGTGCGAATCCGCAAGGAGGTTTTGTTCTTGCCTTGGATGGCCTTTTATACGGAATGACAACTAATGGAGGAGCAAATGATCAGGGTATACTTTTCTCGTACGATCCGATAGGTAATACCTTTAGCAAGAAAAAAGATATTTCATTAACTGGGGGTTCCTTCCCGACAGGGAATTTAGTCCAGGCTTCCAATGGCAGTCTTTATGGTCTGACTCCTTCTGGTGGGACCAATGGAGTTGGTGTACTTTTCTCATACGATCCCGTTGGAGACGCAATTGCGAAACTTTGGGATTTTTCTTCCATTTCTGATGGTGCATCGCCACAAGGTGATTTGGTTGAGGCCACTAACGGCAAGTTGTATGGATTAACTCATTCCGGTGGATCCCAAAACAGGGGTAGTCTTTTTGAATTTGATCCCGGAATTCTTGCGTTCAACAAAAAAGTGGATTTTACAGGGACAGCCAGTGGAGCAACCCCAAACGGAAGTTTAACATTGGGTACTAATGGCACTCTTTATGGAATGACTTCCAAGGGAGGATCCAATAATCAAGGGACACTTTTTCAATATGACCCTGCAGGAAATACATTCACCAAGAGGGTAGACTTTTCAGGTGCATCAGGTTCTAATCCAGGTGCTAACCCTCAGGGAAGTTTGTTACAAGCAAGCAATGGCTTGTTTTACGGAATGACGTACAATGGAGGAGCTAATAATAAGGGAACTCTTTTCGAATACGATGCTACAGGTAATACGTTTACCAGGAAAATTGATTTCGACGCCAATACAATTGGTTCCAATCCGCTTAGTGGATTAGTTCAAGCGCCCAATGGAAAATTATATGGGCTGGCCACTTATGATGGACCTGCTGGCTATGGTGTTCTTTTTGAGTATGATCCAACTCTTAGCACACTTTCAAAAAAAGTAGATTTTTCCAATTCGTCCAAAGGATCAAATCCCCTAAGTGGTTTGGTGCAGGCTCCCAATGGATTGTTGTATGGGATGACCTCAAATGGCGGAAGTAATAGTCAAGGCGTTCTCTTCGAATATGATCCAGGTGGAAATACATACACAAAAAAAATAGACTTTTCTTCTCTTACTGATGGAGCTTACCCTTCCGGAAGTTTTGCCCTGGCCACCAATGGCAAATTGTATGGCTTGACGCCCTATGGCGGAGCAAATGGAGAAGGATTACTTTTCGAATATGATCCGGGAACTACTTCAATTCTCAACAAGTTTGATTTTTCACAATCAACGAGTGGCTCCAATCCACAAGGAAGTTTGTTCGCTGCTGCAAATGGTAAGCTATATGGTATGACCAGTCTGGGAGGAACAAACGGTTCAGGCGTTCTTTTTGAATTTGATCCGGGCAGTGGCTCCGTCGTCAATAAGTTCATTTTCCCAAACACAGGAGTAAGTGGTTCGGACCCAATGGGTAGCATTGCCCAGGCGGCCAATGGGAAACTCTATGGAATGACCAATCAAGGCGGAGCCAATGGAAGCGGCGTACTTTTTGAATATGATTTGACCAACAACACATTCACAAAAAAACTGGATTTTTCGAGCGCGAATGGCTCATTTCCCTATGGAGATTTACTGGAGGCGTCCAACGGTAAGCTATACGGTCTTACGTCAGGAGGAGGCGCTAATTCAATGGGTGCACTTTTTGAATATGATCCTGTTGCTGACATTTTCAATGTGAAGTTTAGTTTCACCTCGGCAACAACGGGAGCAAATCCAAAAGGCACGTTAACTGAAGTTGCTAATGGAAAACTTTTTGGAATGACGTCGGCAGGTGGTGCGCAGAATAGCGGAATCTTCTTCCAATATGATCTTTCCAATAGCACTTTTTCAGATCTTTTAGATCTCGGCGGTGCAAATGGAGCAGCTCCTCAATTTGGCTCTCTGTTGTTGGTACCAGGTAAACAATCACAAACTATTACATTTGGGTTACTACCCACTAAACAATACGGAGATCCGAATTTTAATTTGTCGGCCTCGGCGAGTTCTGGTCTGGCTGTTACATATACTTCAAGTGATCCGACAATTGCCAGCATATCAGGAAATACCGTATCAATACTTAACTATGGCACTGTTGTTATTACAGCTTCCCAGGGAGGCGATACAAATTATAATTTTGGTCAAAATGTTGCGCAGACACTTGTAATTGGAAGGGCGAGTCAAACAATTACTTTCGGGGCACTGACGCAAATGACATTTGGTAATGCTCCCTTCAATCTCACAGCCTCGGCGAGTTCTGGTCTGACTGTTACATATACTTCAAGTGATCCGACGATTGCCAGTATTTCGGGAAACACTGTGACAATTCTGAAGGCGGGCTCGGTTACCATTACCGCATCACAAGCAGGTAATACATTTTATGATGTGGCGCCAGATGTACCACAATCTTTGACCATTATTAAGGCCGATCAGACAATTTCTTTTGCGCCTCCTCCCACCGGAAAAAAATTTGGAGATCCATCATTTTCCTTGACCGCCACAACCACGGCCGCTGGGCTGACGGTCACCTTTACTTCAAATCCACCTATTGTTAGTTTTTCCGGAAATTCGG
>JANYDR010000400.1 GCA_025363495.1 Cyclobacteriaceae bacterium
GCTCCACCTTCAGGACCCAAATCAATAATTTGGTCCGCTGATTTGATAATATCCATATTGTGCTCGATCACAAGCACTGTGTTGCCTTTGTCAACAAGTTTCTGAAGTACATCCAGAAGATGAGCAATGTCCTGGAAGTGAAGCCCTGTTGTTGGTTCATCGAGTATGTATAATGTCTTTCCTGTGTCACGTTTGGAAAGTTCTGTTGCCAGCTTCACACGTTGTGCCTCACCACCGGATAATGTAGTAGCATGCTGACCCAATGAAATATATCCAAGTCCTACATCATTCAGTGTTTCGATCTTGCGCAATATCTTCGGTTGGTTTTCAAAAAATGTAACAGCTTCCTCCACGGTCATATCCAAAACATCTGAAATGGATTTGCCCTTGAAGCGAACTTCTAATGTCTCGCGGTTGTAGCGCTTGCCTTTGCAGGTTTCGCATATGACGTATACGTCTGGCAAGAATTCCATTTCAATCAATCGCAGACCCGCGCCTTCACACGTTTCGCAACGACCACCTTTTACATTAAATGAAAAGCGACCCGGCTTATAACCACGGATCTTTGCTTCTGGTAGTTGAGTAAACAGATCACGGATTTCTGAAAATACTCCGGTATACGTTGCCGGGTTTGATCTTGGCGTTCTGCCAATGGGCGATTGGTCTACTTCAATGACCTTATCAATCTGGTTCAGTCCTTCAACTCTCTTGTAGGGCAATGGCTCGCCATGGGAATTGAAGAAAAACTTATTGAGGATCGGGAACAATGTGTCGTGAATAAGGGTAGACTTACCGCTTCCTGATACTCCTGTGATGCATGTAAATGTGCCTAACTGGATATTCAGATCAACATCCTTGAGATTATTACCGGATGCTCCAAGCAACGACAACCTCTCCCCGCTTCCTTTTCTTTTTTGTTTTGAATAGGGAATGGAAATTTTTCCGTTGAGATAATCAGCCGTAGTGCTTTTTATCTTAAGAAAATCTTTTGGTACGCCTTCACCAACAATTTGCCCACCGTGTCTGCCGGCGCCCGGACCCACATCAATAATATAATCCGACTCGAGCATCATCTCTTTGTCATGCTCTACCACCACTACCGAGTTTCCAATGTCACGCAAATCTTTCAATGCTTTGATCAGTTTCTCGTTGTCACGGGCATGAAGACCAATGCTTGGTTCATCTAAAATATATAATACTCCTACCAGTTGCGTTCCGATTTGTGTTGCGAGACGTATGCGCTGTGCTTCTCCGCCGCTGAGTGTTCGTAGCGGCCTGTCTAGATTTAAATATTCAAGTCCCACATCCAACAGGAAACCGATGCGCTTGCGTATCTCTTTTAAAATTTCAGTTGCAATGATCCGCTGCTTATCATTAAGTCTGTCTTCCAGGTTATCAAACCATTTCTTCAATGCCTGTATATCCAGCAGTGATAGTTCGGAAATATTCTTATGATCAACTTTGAAGTGAAGGGATTCTTTTTTTAACCTTGCTCCGTTACACTCGGGACAGGTCCTGGTGATCATAAAATCTTCGACCCATCTCTTCAGCGCCTCCGATCCATCGTCGCGCTGTTTTTCCAAAAAGTTGACGATTCCCTCAAAGCGGGTGTTCCATTCCGTACCGGGATATTTTACAGAAGCAACTGCCATCGGCACATCATCACCATACAATATAGTTTTGATTACTTCTTTTGGGATTTCTTTAATGGCTGTTGTTAGGGAAAGCTTATGACGCTTCAGAATTGCCTCCACTTTCTTAAAGATCCAAATGTCCCGGTATTCTCCCAATGGTAGAATTCCTCCCCGGGCAATGCTTAATTTTTTATCTGGAATAACTGAATCCTCTGTGATTTCCTCCACTACTCCAAGCCCATTACAAACAGGACACGCACCGTAAGGAGAGTTAAAAGAAAAAAGATTGGGAGCTGGTTCGTCGTATGACAAGCCAGTAACGGGATCCATGAGGAATTTTGAGAAGTGATGTAGTTTGTCGTTTTCTTCCAGTAGCATCATCACGCCCTTGCCTTCCTTAAGGGATCTCGCAACAGACTGTCCAATCCTGTAACGATCTTTTTCGTCGGCCACAATCCTGTCGATCACAATTTCTATATCATGGATCTTATAACGATCAAGTTGCATCTTGGCGGTGATGTCTTGCACTTCTCCGTCAATACGCACTTTTGTAAAACCACTTTTCCGTATCTGAACAAATAATTCACGGTAATGTCCTTTTCGTCCTCGTACCAGTGGCGATAACAGCGTTAATTTTTTTCCATTAAAGTGCTGAAAGATTCCATTCAATATCTGTTCTTCTGACTGGCGGACCATTTTCTCACCGGTTATATAAGAAAAGG
>JANYDR010000045.1 GCA_025363495.1 Cyclobacteriaceae bacterium
CATTTAAAAAAAATGCCGCCTATGCCTGTTACTTTTTTCATTTTTATGGTGTTTTTATTTTGTGATGCTATTATTGACTTAAATGCGAAACCAAAACCGAATGATGTCGTGAGTGCTAAAATTATTAACGCCGTCTTTTTCATTTTGTCTGAATGTTATATCATTTTCTCTTATTTATTGCATATATCAATGCTGAAGAAATAATACACATTACTACAGCACTAATGATAAGTGAATTCTCTTTTTGTGAAATTCCAATAAAGAAGTCGCCGACAAACATTACCAAAAAGAAAATATACGCAATTGTCAGCATGGGAATTGATTTCTTAAATGTCGCAAAACCAAAGATAAAGCCAAGGGCAAATTGACGGGCAGCCCACATATAAATTAGGTAGTCAACGCCTTTTGCGCTAAGATCAACTGTCTCCACAACCGACTGGGGTGAAAGGCATAATGATACACTTACCCCTAGTTCAAGTACCGCAAAAAGTCCTGATACTATCAGTATCCATGTTGGTAATGATTTTTGCTCTTCTGTCATAATTTAAGTTTGTTAAGCCCAACCATACGAACTCACGTTATGGAAGTAAATTAAGAAAATACTTTTGATAAAGATACGGTGCTGTTTAGCCAACGGATTATTGAAAATTGCTTTTTTTCGTTCAGTGTTTGACCTACTCCAGGTATGCTCCTCATCTATGCCATAGAGGGCGTCTTTTGCCTGTGATCTGTGTTCGCCTATGGTCGGTGTTTTCAACGACCATCTTGTTGAGTGATGAAACAAATTATGATGAGCTTTGTCAATGCTTAAGGCGGTCGGTGAAAACACCGACCAGAGGCAAAACTCAAAATAAGATATTCCAATCCTATGTTGTCTATGTGCCTATGTGTTTAAAAATGCCGATGATTATGCAGTCACTACTTTAAACTCGTGAGATTATCCTCCAAAGACCTAATCTTCGTCTCAGCATCTACCTTTTTCTTCCGCTCCCCTTCAATAACCTGCGGCGGTGCACTGCTCACAAATTTCTCATTCGATAGCTTCTTATCTACCGAAACAAGAAAACCTTTCAGGTAATCAATTTCTTTTGTAATCGATTCACGCTCTTTAGCAACATCTGTCTTACCAGCCATTGGAATAAAAAATTCCGTCGTGCCTACGAGAAACCCTGCCGACTGTTCAATGGATTGCTTTGTGAAACTGATCTCACTCAGGTTCGAAAGTTTTTTTATAACCGCAATGAATGATTTCTCAATGCTGCTGTCAGCACTCTTTATATAAAGTGCCAATGATTCTTTCGGCGAAAGCCCTTTCGTGTTTCTCACGTTGCGGACCTCACTAACAATGCTGAATGATAATGTTGCCTGATTCAAAACATCAGAATGGTAACCTTTTTCTTCTGGCCAGGAGGCAAGAATAATGCATTCCTTTTCTTTTCTTTCATAGAACTCGTGCCATAATTCTTCGGTAATGAAAGGCATAAAAGGGTGCAGCAATTTTAAAACATTTTCAAAATGATGCACAGTCTTGCGATATGTTTCACCGTCAATCGGTTTGCCGAATTCAGGTTTGACGATCTCAAGATACCAGGCACAGAAATCATCCCACACCAGTTTATAAACTGAATGCAATGCATCTGAAATTCTAAACTTTGAAAAATGATCGTTGATCTCTTCTAATGATTGATTAAACCTTGATTCAAACCATTTTATTGCAATCTGATTTTCGGCCGGAATAGATTTGTCTTCAACTTCCCATCCCTTTACAAGACGAAATGCATTCCAGATTTTATTGGAGAAATTTCTTCCCTGCTCACATAGTTTTTCATCAAAGGGCAAATCGTTTCCTGCCGGGGAACTGAATAACATTCCTGTACGAACGCCATCTGCTCCAAATCGATTGATCAAATCCAATGGATCCGGTGAGTTGCCCAATGACTTGGACATTTTTCTTCCTTGCTTGTCGCGGACAATTCCCGTAAGGTAAACATCCTCAAAAGGGCGTTCGTCCATATATTCATAACCTGCGATGATCATGCGCGCAACCCAAAAGAAAAGAATCTCCGGTGCTGTAACCAATACCTGAGTGGGATAAAAGTAATCCAGGTCTTTGTTTTTGCCATGAATTATTTTTCCGGATGCTTTATCAAAGTACTCATCTTTAAATCCGTTAAATACCTCTGTTGGCCAAAGCCATGAGGATGCCCACGTATCCAATACATCCTCATCCTGGCGCAGATCTTTTTCCGTAAGCTTTTTTCCGATCCGTTCTGAACACATGGCCAGTGCTTCTTCCATTGTTTCAGCTACAACAAAATCATTTTCACCGGTTCCGTAGAAATAAGCAGGTATCCTATGTCCCCACCACAGTTGACGTGAAATACACCAGTCCCGCACATTCTCCATCCAGTGGCGATACGTGTTCTTGAATTTTGCCGGGTGCAGCTTTATCTCATCATCTTCCACGGCACGATAGGCACGGTGGGAGATCTCTTTCATCTTCACAAACCATTGAAGAGAAAGCTTTGGTTCAACAATAGTATTTGTACGTTCAGATCTTCCTATGCGGGTAACAAATTCCTCTTCTTTGACGAGATGTCCGGCTTCACGCAAGTCCTTTACGATTGCTTTACGAACAGCAAAGCGATCCATTCCAATAAATTTTGGCAGCTCACATTTTTCATTCAGGGTGCCGTCGTCATTCAGTGTATCAATTACAGGAAGCTGATGACGAACACCAATTTCATAGTCGTTGACATCATGAGCGGGTGTTACTTTAAGGCAACCAGTTCCAAAGGCCTTATCTACGTAGTCATCGGTGATAACCGGGATCTCGCGATTGATAAACGGAACTAATATTTTTTTGCCCACTAATTTCTTATAGCGTTCGTCTGTGGGATTCACGGCGATCGCTACGTCTCCCATAATTGTTTCGGGGCGCTGAGTGGCAATAGTGATCCAATCATCTTCCGTGTCTTTTATTTTATAACGAACAGAATAGAGTATTGATTTTTCCCCGTCCTCTTTATAAAGTACTTCTTCATTTGAAAGCGCGGTCTTCGCTTCGCAGTCCCAATTGATCATTCTCAATCCGCGATAGATATATCCTTTTTTGTACAGGTCAACAAACACCCTGATAACAGCTTTATAATAGTCAGGGTCCATCGTAAAACTGGTACGGTCCCAGTCACAAGAAGCGCCAAGTTTCTTTAGCTGATCAAGGATAATGCCGCCATACTTTTCTTTCCATGTCCAGGCATAAGTTAAAAACTCATCGCGTGTAAGGCTTGATTTTTTAATTCCCTGCTCACGAAGCATGGCCACCACTCGTGCCTCAGTAGCAATGGACGCATGGTCGGTTCCGGGTACCCAACATGCTTCTTTGCCTTCCATCCTGGCCTTTCTAACAAGTACATCCTGGATGGTATTGTTCATCATATGACCCATGTGCAGTACTCCCGTGACGTTGGGAGGAGGCATCACAATACAGAAGGGTTCTTTTCCGGGGTTGGGCTTTGCTTTAAAAAAGCCCTTTTCCATCCAGTATGAA
>JANYDR010000048.1 GCA_025363495.1 Cyclobacteriaceae bacterium
CATTGTTTTTGTTATTCGCTATCGCATTAACAGTCGATTAACGATTTAACAGCAAACGGTTAACTTTTAATCTCAAACTCAAACACCTTCTCCAAAAATTCAAACGTCTTAAGATCATAAACCCGTTCTGCATATTGAACATGATCTTGCTGATCGATCAACAAAACCGTTGAGCATCGCGATCCATAATTAGGAGTCTTGATGAACATGGAAGAAAGTGCACGTTCGCGTTCCAATCCAATGCCGGTATCCGGAAGCTGATTGTCTTTGGCTGGTTCGCTGTCATAAAGAAAATCAAATAAGACTTTTGGCTGAAGATTAGTTTGCTCTAAAATTAATTGTAGTTTTTCTTTTCCTCGCTGCACTTTTGGCCAGGGTGTATCAAGCAAATGATTACTAAGTCCGTGCAGACCTTGAGTTATCTTTTCCACACCTGTCGAATAGTTTGAGAAATACAGTAGGTCCTTTGTTGTACCCACAATTAGATTGAAGCCATTGTAAGCGTTCCCGTTGGCTTCAACTTCTTCCATATACTTCTCAGCACCAATGCTTCCCTCCAGATAGTCGGAAACCAGATGACCACGTGACGGAGCAATTGGATTTATATTTTTGGGATCTCTGTAATTGGTAAGTAAACTTATTTTTCCAGACGTTGTCATTGCCATCCAGGTGCCCTGCGCTTCAAGATCACGACCACCGATAATGTTAGGATAATCTTTCCAATAATCAGCTGGTGCCGTTTTTCGATCATAAAACTCATCACGATTGGCGGCGATGATTATTTTATAAGTGGGGTGGTTATTGAGCGAAAGGAAAATCAGACACATTGAAATTGGAGGTTAAAGGCTGGATTTAGAGGCTGGAAGCAAGCGGCTCAAATAATTCGAGTTGAGAAGGCAACAACTGAAAACTTCTCCGGTGATAGGGTGTGATGCCCAATTTCATAATTCCTTCGCGGTGTTCTGTTGTAGGATAGCCAACGTTGGTGTTCCATCCATATCCCGGAAAGTCAATTGACAATTTATTCATTAAATCATCACGGTATGTTTTAGCAAGTACCGATGCCGCTGCAATGGACCGATATTTGGCGTCACCTTTAACAATACATTCAAAAGGAATCTCCTGATAAGGTTTGAATCGATTACCATCAATTAACAATAATTGTGGAATCACTTTTAATTGATCCAAGGCAAGATGCATTGCCTTAAAAGAAGCATTTAAAATATTGATCTCATCTATTTCAGCGTGGCTTACTTCTGCTACTGCCCAGGCAAGGGCATCCCGCAGAATATCTTCACGGACACTTAACCGGTCTTCTTTAGAGAGTTGCTTGGAGTCGTTCAATAACTTATGCCGGTATTTTTTTGGAAGAATAACAGCGGCGGCCACCACAGGACCCGCGAGGCAACCCCGACCTACTTCATCGCAGCCGGCTTCAATCAGATCTTTGGTAAACGAGCTTTTAAGCAATTCGTTTTTATTTCTTGTGACGTCCCACGTGCAAGTTCCTTATTTAATGTTGTTTTTTGCAATCAAAATCGGAATTTTGAAAACTTAATCCCGTACACTTGAGCACCTCAACTAGCAAATCCTGGACAACACTTTCTTCCGTCGAAAAATACGACAACGCCTGGATCAATGTGACCGAATACAAAGTGATCAATCCGGGTGGTAAGCCCGGTATCTATGGCAAAGTACATTTTAAGAATAAGGCCATTGGTATTATTCCGCTGGATGATCAGAAGAATACATGGCTGGTTGGGCAGCATCGTTATCCGCTGGATGAATGGTCGTGGGAAATACCGGAAGGCGGAGGTCCGCTTCTGGCAGATCCGCTGGAATCCGCTAAACGTGAGTTGAGAGAAGAAACTGGATTGTCAGCAACGCGATGGACACAAATCATTCGCACACATTTATCCAACTCAGTTTCCGATGAAGAGGGATTTATTTATATGGCAGAAGGACTAACAGAAGGCACTAAAGAGCTTGAAGACTCTGAAGCTGATATGAAGATTTGGAAACTTCCGTTCGCAGACGCATTAGCGATGGTGGTAGATGGAAGGATTACGGATAGTTTGAGTGTGATGGGGATATTGAAGGCGGGGAGAATGCTTGATATTTGAAAATTGTCTGGAGTAGGATTTTGAGGATGGACGGATTGGTAGGCTCACTATAGAAAATATTAGAACCAAATATTAACTTATTAGGCACACATAATCTACTGATAACTTTTAACTGATCGCTGACCACCTCAATAGATTACCTACATTTACCTGCCTAAATTAAGACGTCAGACTACTTGAACCTCTCCACCTATCGTTCCGAAATCCGAACAAGCTTCCTCCTCGCCTACCCGGTAATGCTTAGTCAGCTGGGACATGTGATGATGGGCGTATCTGATAATGTAATGGTGGGTCACCTTGGAGCAAGAGAGCTTGCTGCTGCCGGACTCGCCAATGTTGCATTTAATGTATTGTTGCTCTTTGGTATTGGTGTATCATATGCCATTACACCACTGGTGGCCACTGCCGATGGTGAGAATAACATTTTTAATGTAAATGAAACCCTGCGGCACGGACTGGTTATTAATGTAATGACAAGTTTGGTATTAGTGACGGTAGTGTTCTTTGGTAAAAATATTTTATATCACATTGATCAGCCTGCCGAAGTAGTAGCACTTTCAATTCCATACCTCGAGATAATCACTTTCTCTATCATACCAGTACTAATCTTTCAAACATACCGCCAATTTTCGGAAGGGCTCTCCAATACGTGGGTACCGATGATCATGGTATTGGGATGCAACGTGGTAAACATTGCACTAAACTATGTGCTGATCTATGGCCATTTAGGTTTCCCAAAACTCGGATTGAATGGTGCCGGATGGGCCACCTTTACTTCACGCATTGTAATGGCAGCAGCATTGGCAGCGTTTATTTATTGGGCTCCGCGATTCCGTCAGTATCGTCCGGGATTTGTTTTTGGAAATTATTCACGGAAACTTTTCAGCAAGATGCTCCATATCGGACTTCCTGCAGGATTACAATTTATTTTCGAAGTCGCCGCATTTGATTTTTCACTGGTGATGATGGGTTGGCTGGGAACAACCGCGCTGGCTGCACACCAGATTGCAATCAATCTCGCAACAATAAGTTACATGACTACATCAGGATTGGCCGCCGCCGCTGCTATCCGCGTAAGCCACGAACTTGGCAAAGGCGATATTCCAGCATTGCGAAAGGCAGCGTTTGTATTATTGGGTATGGCACTAAGTTTCATGACTGTCTGGGGAATCATCTTCATCTCTGGTAGAAAT
The DNA here is from genome assembly GCA_025363495.1 of Cyclobacteriaceae bacterium. GTDB lineage: Bacteria > Bacteroidota > Bacteroidia > Cytophagales > Cyclobacteriaceae > ELB16-189. The sequence goes on from JANYDR010000048.1 coordinate 3,317, forward strand.
ATCCTTCCTTATTTATATGTAGATGATGTGCAGGTAATCGCGCTTGCGGGTCCACTGATCATTATCGCCGGGTTATTTCAATTGTCGGATGGTATGCAGGTAGTGGTTATCGGTGCGTTGCGCGGTCTCCGTGATGTAAAAGTGCCATCTGTTTTAATTTTTATTTCGTACTGGATAATCGGTTTACCATTAGGATACTTTCTTGGTTTTCATACCAGCCTCGGACCTGTTGGAATCTGGACGGGGCTGTTGGTAGGATTGACATTGACGGCGACAGCGATGGTGTGGCGATTCAATTACTTGTCTAAGAAACTGAAGTTTAAAAGCTGAAAGTGGAAAGTGGAAATTTGAAAGCCAGATGCTCAGGCTTTACGCTTTCAACTTTATGCTTTAAGCTTTACCTTCACTTCTCCCTTACAATTCATCCATGGAAGAAGCTCGTCCAGTAAAAAATTCTCAAACTACTATCACCGAATTAATGGTGCCGTCGTATGCCAACTTCGGTGGCAAAATCCATGGCGGTATCCTCCTTTCCCTTATGGACAAAGTCGCCTATGCCTGTTCCGCCAAGCATGCTGGTACTTATTGCGTTACTGTCTCCGTTGACAAGGTTGAATTTTTACAGCCAGTTGAAGTCGGTGAGCTGGTTTCAATGCACGGCTCGGTAAACTATGTTGGCCGTACTTCATTGGTAGTTGGGATTCGTGTTGAAGCGCTCAATGTAAAAACGGGTTTAATAAAACACACCAACTCGTCCTTCTTCACCATGGTGGCAAAAGGCGATGATGAAAAACCAACAGTCGTACCAAAATTAATTCTGGAAACAAAAGAAGATGTAAAACGATTTATTGAAGCAATGCGCGTTCGCGAGATCAAAGCAGCCGTGAAAGAACAAATGGATGATGCGCACTCAAGCATTGAGGTTGATAACGCAACCGAGTTACTCAAAAACGAACGATGCATTTTGAAATTTAAGTGATGGAAGAAATTAGTAAGAGGGAAACACCCGCATGGCTGAAGCATCTTCAGGAAAATTCCTGGGAGGCGGAAATTCTGATTTCAGGCGGAGCCATTTTTGGATTGTTTCAACTATCAAATGAACTTGTCAAAGTCGGTGAGTATATAAAGGAAATAATGCGTGTCAGTGGCACGAATTTTATTCTTCTTTCACTAATGGTCATGCTGAAGGGAATTACCATCGGATTTATAATTCACCTTCTTCTCCGCGGTCTATGGATCGCACTTGTTTGCCTTAATGGTGTATATCCTGACGGCGTAAATTTTAATAAGCTAAAAATCACGGCCGCCTACCTGGAAGAATCCAAAAATACCAATCTTACCCTTAGAATCATCAGACTGGATGAGCTTAGTGGATTACTTTTCTTTGGA